>NZ_JBWHYQ010000023.1:0-74368 GCF_056322905.1 Lysinibacillus sp. G1-3 | reverse complement strand
ATCACACACGAAAACAATGGACACTAAAAAAGATGGCTCCGGCAACTTACCGAAGCCATCTCATTGCGGCTTAACTTACAACTACATCCCTTTTTATTAAACTGTCTACAAAATAGGGTTCAGTTCACATCGGAAATACGCCTCTTTTTTATTTCACTTCAAAATATGTTTGACTATGTCCGTTCATTGTTTTTTCAACATGCAACACTGCAGGCATTGTAGCTTTTAACTCTGCAACGTGTGAAATGACGCCAATCATGCGTCCAGAATCTTGTAAATCAATAAGAGTATCAATCGCCTTATTTAATGCCTCTTCATCAAGAGAACCAAAGCCCTCATCAATAAACATTGTTTCAATACGGATATTACCTTGAAAGCTTTGAATGACATCTGCCATCCCAAGAGCAAGACTTAAAGAAGCATTAAACTTTTCTCCCCCTGATAATGTTTTTACATCACGTAATTGGTCTGTATAGGCATCATACACATCTAGCCCAAGTCCACTTTGCTTTGCATGCTTTTCTAAACGATCTGAACGTCGTAGCTCAAATTGACCGTTGGATAAATGATAAAGCCGGACATTTGCTGCCTCTGTAATTTTATCTAAATAATTGATTTGAATATAACGCTCAAAGGACAGCTTTTTCACATTTTGCCCATTTAACATTGCATAAAGTTCTTTTACTCGACCCGCTTCTTTTTCAAGTAAGCGTATTTCCAGCTCCGCTTCCTCTACTTTTTCGATAAAGTCTGCGCAAGCTTTCGCAAATCCTTCCATCTGCTGCAATACTTTAAAGGCTTCCTCATAGGTTACACGAAGCACCTCTAATTTTTCTTCCATTGCCGTTAAATCTTGTTTCTCTTGTCCTTTAAGGTGCTTCGCTCCCTCAGTAATTTGTACCTGTAACGTGTGGATTTGCATAGCATAATCACTGCAAGCCTTCCGTAAAGCTTCTATTTGCGACACGCTACGCTTTCCAGTAGCAAATTCTTCATAGCTTTCAAAGCCGGCTTCCTTCATACTTACTGAAAATTGCTCGCGCTTTTCATCCATTTTCAGCTTTAACTCCTCAAAAGCCTGTTTCGATATTTCGACGGTCATTCTAGCATTATTTGCTGCTTCCTTTGCAGTTTGCAAACTTTGTTGGCTGATAGTCCACGCAGTGTGTAAGGCAACCTTTTGAGAACCTATATGAGCAATTGCCTGCTTCAATGCATGTAGCGTCGTAAGATTTTCTGGAATATGTTTTTGCTGCTCTTCTACAACTGCTTGTTGCTTAGTCAATTCCTTCGTCTTTTCAGCTAAATATTGCTCTAGCTTTAATTGCTTTTCTTGTAGCTGCTCCATTCGTGCACGATGATCCTTTTGTTGCATACGTACATCAGACAATTGATTGCTCACTACTTTTAAGATTGTAATTTGTTGCTCTATATTTTGTAAGGAAGCTACAATTTGTGCTTGGTTCGATTGATCAATCTCATTCGTTTCTAAATGTTCTAATGCCTCTTGCAGAAGATGCTTTGTAGAATTCAATAGAGCTTCTTTCTCTAAAAACTTACGCTCATCATTAGTAGTCTTTACTCGCAAAGCTTCCACCTGTGCTAATTCGATCATCTCTAATTGCTCACGATGTGTTTCGAGATGTGTTGTACTACCGCACACTGGGCAAGCCTCTCCATCCTTAAGCTGCTGTGCTAAAATACTTGCCTGACTCGCAATCCATTGTTGCTCCAACTTTTGAAGAGCTTTCTTACTTTCTTGATAGTGGACATTAGTCGTGGCTACATCCTGCTCTGCCACTTCAACTGCTCTAGTGTATTTTTCAACTTGCGCTAAGTATGATACTTGTTCTTTTAGCTTCGGTAACTGTTCTAAAAAACCTTCATATGGCTCAAGTTGTTTTTCATATTGTTCAATTGTTGTTGCTAAATGCTGAACTTGCATTTGTCCTGTTTCTACGATTTTACTATTATCGTCTACAGCTCGCTTGGCTGTTGTAACATATTGTTCAGCTATTTGCAGTTGCTGAAGATTATTCTCATACGCCTCGAAAGTTGGTAATAATGCTTGTAGCCGCAACTCCTGTTGTAGAACGTGTTGGCGTTCAGGTTCCTTCGCCTCTTCAACATTAAATTTTTCCTGTGCTAGTTTTAACTGAGCTTCTGCGTTTTGTTGCTCTGTCACTGCTTGCTGACAGGATTGTTCTTTACGATTTTGCTCAGCACGTAAATCGACACATTGTTGCTCGAGTATAACAAGACGTTCTGCTTTCTCTGCTAATGCAATTTCACGTTCTTTTGCGCTATATACATCTTGCTCTTGTAGCAATGCTTCCAGACGGTTCTGACGATTCCTTTGCTCATCAAATTGCTCATTCAATGTTTTCGCCATACTATAAAACTCTTGCTCTTTTTGATGATACGCATAAGCTTCTTTATAACGCTGCTGTTCCAATTGTATACATTCAGTATAGTAGGTCTGCTCTTCTTCCAGAGCCTTCTTTAGCTGATGCATATTCTCGGTATTATTAGTAATACAAGTAAATAAAGATGACGAACGCTGTGGCAAAGCCCCCGCAATTTGGCCAAGGAGATGCTCCTTTAATTGCTTCGCGCGCAGTAAATCACTTTCTGCGTCTTTGCGTTTCGCATCAAGTCTTTTTGTCATAGCACCAAAACGGTCTGTTTTAAAAATCTTGCGCAAAATAACTTCTTTATTCGTAGAATCTGAAGTTAATAACTTGCGAAATTCACCTTGTGGCAGCATAACAATTTGACTAAACTGATCCTTTGTGAGGCCTATTATTTCTTGTAGCTTTTTATCTACCTCAAGTGTTTGCTGCTTTTCTACAATACTATAATCAAGTGTGTCTCCTTTGATTTCAGCCAGTTCTATTTTCTTACCAGTAACACTTTTGTTTTTTTCTTTAATATGACCTGGCTGACGTAATATTTGATACACTCTATCATGCATTTCAAAAACAAGTTCCACAGCAGTATACACATCATCATCAGCAAACCCGCTTCGCAACATTGCCGTATCTTGACGATCTTCACCGCTACCCGATCCGTAAAGTGCATAGCATATAGCATCAAAAATCGTCGTTTTCCCTGCACCTGTTTTTCCAGAAATCGCAAATAGACGATGTTCACCTAGCTGTTGAAAATCAATAACCTCTGTATTTTTATATGGACCGAATGCAGTAATCGTTAACTTTAAAGGCTTCATTTTACTGTCTCTCGCTCCTCATCTAATAATTCTTGCAGCATCTCTGTAAATAGACGCTCTGTATCTTGATCTGGCTGTATACCTATTATATCTGTAAAAAATGATCGGAATAAATCAATGTCTTCTATCTTCTCTGTCTCAACCGCTTGAATTTCTTGTGCTACTTCTTGGCGTATTGTTTTACGCTCAACATGCATCGCATGAGGAAACACTGTACGAATACGTTCCATCGGCGAAGTTACTGGTGTAGTATCTGTTAAACGTACAAATACATAATCATCACTTGGTGGTAATTGCAATAAATCATCCAGTATCCCCTCTACCACTCGTAAATCTCGTCTCGGTATAAGCTTTCGCTTTGTGACAGTTGTTTCTCCCTGTGCATCTAGCTCAACTATTAAAAAGCCCTTCTCATGTAGGTGCTCTGATAATGAATACTTCAATGGAGAACCCGCATATCGAATCGTTTCATTCAACACAAAATGCGCTTTATGCAAATGTCCAAGTGCAGTGTAATGAAAAGGCTTAAACAATGCCGCATTTATGCAATCCGAGCCTCCTATTGATAAAGGTCGCTCTGATTCACTCGTATTTGCTTCTTCTTCTCCATATTTCGTCACAAAGGCATGTCCAACAAAAACATTACGTTTTGAAGAATCTATACTTTGCCCAATATATTCAATAATTTTTTCCATCGCCTCTTGATGAGACCGAATGGAATCATCCTCTAAAATTGTCCGTACTGACGCTGGCTCTGCATAAGGTACGAGATGAAAATGTACTTCACCATATTCATCATGTAAAACGATTGGTGCATGATCTTTCGTAAACTGGCCTTTAATATGTAATCCACTATCACTCATTAAACTACTGCCAAAGTTTAATCGACCTGCACTATCGTGGTTCCCGGCAACTGCTAACACAGGAATTTTCTTATCAAGCACAATTTCCGCCAAAATATCATTTAGTAAATTCACTGCCTCAATCGGGGGCATCGAACGGTCATATAAATCACCGGCTATAACGATAACATCCGGTTTCTCTTCATCTATAGCTAGCTTAAATTGCTGTAAAATATAATGTTGATCCTCGGTCATGTAGACGCCTTGTACAAGCTTCCCTAAATGCCAATCTGCTGTATGAAATATTTTCATTTTGTGCGCCTCCTGTCTATTTCATTTTATCATGGCTGTTGGATTGTTTGTTTTTCCTTTTATTAGTTTGAAAATTATAATAGGGCTCCCCATCATAATTTGGGAGCCGACGTGTCGGGGTGTATCCGTCGTTTCGGCGGTTCTTTCCGTCGCCTATATTTTGATAGATCTTCAACATAAAAAAGAGCATCCTTGTCGAATGCCCTGTTACATTAAAAAATTTCTTTAGCTCTTACCTTCTCCATAAAAGCAGCATATCCTTTAAAACTTGGGAGGGCACGCGCCGTAGGAGTTGTTTTTTCTTTTTCTCTGTCCTCTTGTTTCTGCTCTGCCTTCACTAGTTGTTCTAAAATCTGGTCAAATGAAATAGGGTTGGGCTTCGGCAATTCGTTTGAAGAAATGGCTAGAGCTTTACTTCCACTATATTCATGTAAAAATGCATTTGCCATTTGGCGATAGCCTTCAAAATTAGGATGTACATCAGAGAGATTGGGTAAAAAGTTCCTAGCGTTTAACCCAAAAGCATTATATACGTCTACATAAGCTGCTCCAGCATACTCTGCCTGTTGCTGTAAAATCGTATTTAGCTTAACGAGCTGTGCATTTGTTCCTTCCTTTTGCGAAGGGTGAACATTTGGATAAGCAAAATAATAGCCCATTACATAAATCTTTGCATTAGGTGCTCGCTTTTTTAACGCTTCTAAGATCTTCTCCATATTTTTTCTGGCAATGTTTAATGCATAATCGGTTTGTAGCTGTGAAAAGGCTAATGTACCGGCAGTTGGATTTGCTTGCACTAGCCGCAGTAAATCGTTGGCGCCTGCCGAAACAGTAATAAGTGTTGCATTAGCTAATAAGTCACTTGCTTCCTCTGATTTTACTCGTTTCAAAACGTCGGCTGTTGTATAGCCTGGGAAAGCAAGCTCCTTCGTATAGAAGCTCAATTGCCCAGTCATTCCTAATTTCATGGCGATTAAATCACTGTAGCCTGCATCAATCTGTTGATAAGGTGTTTGACCAGCCGCCAAGGAATCTCCAATCGACAGGTAGTTTTCAGTCTGAGCTAAAGCAGATGAAACACTAAATACCATCGTAAGCATAACTGTACCCATAAAGCATAGGTATCGTCTCATCTGCCCAACTCCTTTCTTTCCATCAAGTACTTAAAATGCCCAGCTACCTTTGCGGAAAATTGGCTCTACAGTTCCGTCTGGTAAAATACCGTCGATGTCCATCTCACCGCTGCCAATCATAAAGTCCTCATGTGTTACTGAAATATTTGCACCTAATGCTTCAAGCTGACCTTTTTCTAAATCTCTTCCACCTTCTAAGCAAGTTGGATAAGCTTCGCCAATCGCTAAATGGTTTGATGCATTTTCATCAAATAATGTATTAAAATATAAAATTCCCGATGCTGAAATTGGTGATTCATGCGGTACAAGTGCTACCTCACCTAAATAGCAAGAGCCTTCATCCACATTAATAAGCTCCTGTAATAAATCATTGCCTACCTGTGCTTCAGCCTGAACAATTTTTCCTTCTTCGAATGTCAGTTTGAAGCCATCGATAATATTCCCTTGATAAGCTAATGGTTTTGTATTGCTGACATAGCCATTAACACCTTGTTTCATCGGTAATGTATAAACCTCTTCTGTCGGCATATTAGCAATAAAGATCGTATCCTCTGGCGTTCTACTACCTCCAGTAAGCCATTTATGCTGTG
Organism: Lysinibacillus sp. G1-3; assembly: GCF_056322905.1. NCBI lineage: Bacteria > Bacillati > Bacillota > Bacilli > Caryophanales > Bacillaceae > Lysinibacillus > Lysinibacillus sp. G1-3. The sequence continues at coordinate 68,262 of NZ_JBWHYQ010000023.1, read as the reverse complement.
GCGCCAATGCAATTGTTAAATCAGTACCTGGCGCTTTATAGTGAAGCTTCGCATATTTTTTATTGTTCAGAAGGTCTGCACGAGATTCTAAATTTGTTACATGCTCACGCCAGTTTTCAACAGCATTGCCTTCACCGATACGAACAGTCTTAAATATAGCCTCCCATAATGCTGGCACTTGTTCCTCATTTCCTAAGTCCGGGAACACTTTCGATGCCCACTTTGGTGAAGGAACGGCTACAATCGACCAAGCGATTAAATCCTTCATGATAGCGTTACGATAGTTTCTTAGAGCAGCTCCCGATACCTTTTGGTGGGTAGCTAAACGGTCTGCTGAAATACCTGTTAATTTATCAGGGTCTGCAGCATCAATCAATAAGAATGCCCCTTTACGTTCGATTACCTCATCACGCATTTTAACTACCCATTCTGGGAAACGATTAAATTCTTCATCTGAGGCATGTTCAAAGTAAGCACGATCCATCTCATCATCTGTTAAGTTAACATGAACACGTCCTGCCCCAGCTTTATAGGCCTCTTTCACAACTAAACGGGCGAAATCCAATGCATCGACTGATGTATTGATTAATAAATATTGCCCTTGTTGAATATTAACACCGACTTTTACCGCAAGTTCTGCATATGCTTGTAATTTTTCTTCAAAAGTCATATTATTTACCTCGCTTTTGTCCAATTGTTTTTGAATTGCCCTCCACTATCTTGCCTTCATGCCATACTTTCTGTACAGGTTTCCCAGGAATTTCTCTAGTCCATTTTTTATATGTTTTTTCATCACGATATGATAATAACGTTAATACTTCGCCATCTGCTCCAGCACGACCTGTACGGCCAGAACGATGTAAATACTGCTCAATTGTTCTTGGAACATCAACATGAATAACATGTGTTAAACCTGCAATATCTAAACCACGTGCAGCAATATCTGTAGCAATTAAAATACGCGCATCTCCTTTACGGAATGCATCTAATGTCTTTTTACGTTCTTCTTTTTTCATGTCAGAGTGTAATGTCACAATCGGTGCAGCACGGTATTGTAATTTCGTTTCCTTCATCAGCAATTGATCTATATTGTTAACGAAAGCTAGTGCACGTAATCCTTCAGTATGTGATAGTCGACGTAGGAAATCAGTTTTATCTCGCTCCTCTACTTTCACGAAAGAGTGTACAACTTTACCAACCTTTAGCATATCTTCAGGTTTAATTTTGAAGCGTACTGGCTCGAACATCATGCGACTAGCTACTAATTCAATTTCCTCGGTAATTGTTGCTGAAACAACAACTACTTGTCGCCCAAATGCTGAACCTTCGATAAAGGATTTTACGACAACGCGATATTCACGACTAAGTAATTGATCGCATTCATCTAAAATAACTGTTTCAATTTCTTTTAGCTTTAATTTCCCAGCACGTGCTAATTCATTTAATCGGCCTGGTGTTCCTACAACGATCGTCGGTTTTTTCTTTAACTTTTCGATTTGACGTGCAGAGTTTGCACCACCAATTAGTTGCTGAACCGAAATATCAGAACCTGCTGTCCATTCACGGATAACCTCTACAATTTGCATTGCTAGCTCCTGTGATGGGGCTACGATAAGTCCTTGTGTTTGTTTTTTTGAACCGTTTACTTTATTTAGTAAAGGAAGTACATATGCTAGCGTCTTCCCCGATCCTGTCGGCGATTCAGCTACAATATCCTTGCCCTCAAGCATTGCTGGAATCATTTCTTCTTGAATTTTCATCGGTTCTTCAAATTTCCATTTTGCTTGTAAATCTTCATTTAATAAATTTATTACTGACATGTAATTTCCCACCTTCTATCTACTTGACACTAGTTTAACACACTAATCATTTTCCTACTTCATATGTACATAAACCATTTTATAATCTCACCTAACGAATTTTGAGATGGGCGTCTTCTTGCACAATAATGCGAAAAAAATCTGCCCGATTCATGCACGGGAATTGTAAGCCTTCAAGCCCTCATAGACACCGAAGCTTCTTTGAAGGTTTACAGCTTACCCGCGAAGAGTGAGCAGATTTTTATTTGTTTTATTTAATTGTTAATCTACTATTTCATAGCCGCATGCTTCTATAGCACGCTCTGCTAAAACAATTAATGAGTCGATATAAGTGTCACTTAATTTTAAATCTCGATTGACGATAGATAATTCTGTACATCCTAATACGATACGATCACAATTAAGCGCAAGCATTGCCTCTTCTATCGGTTGCCAATCCTCTTGAGTGACATCTTTCCCAGCCTTTACATAATCATAAATAATAGACATGACTTTTTCTTTCATCCCATCGTCTGGGACAACTGGTGTTATGCCAAATTCCTCTAACGCATCCTGATACATACGTGAAGTCAATGTACCTGTTGTCGCTAAAATACCTACTCGCTCAGCCCCTAAATCAGAGGCACGCTTTGCTGTTTCCCTTATCATATGTAAAACAGGGACTGGAGAACCTTCAACAATCTCATCGTAAAAGGTATGTGCTGTATTACATGGAATAGCAATCATATTTGCCCCAACAGAAGCAAGCTTTTTAGCATCTGCGACTATTACTGGTACAGGATTTTCTTTTGTATTATCTAAAATAAAGGCAGTACGATCAGGGATATTCGTATCATTATCAATGATTGTATGTAAATGCTCCTGATCCTTCGATGCCTTCGTACGTCTTACAATCATTTCACCGATAAACATCGTTGCTAGTGGACCTACGCCACCTATTATACCTAAAGTTTGTTTTTTCATTAGTTTGACAGACCTTTGTTGTTAAAATATTTCTTATATTGGCGATAAAAGCTTAAATTATCTAACGTTATATTCAACCAACGCTTCGCATTCATATCCTTATAATTAAAGATGGAATCCGTAGCCATTCCTTGGCGAATAAGGCTCTTCGCTTCAATTACTAGCTGTTCATTTTGTACATATTTAAAGAGTACACCATTTGGCACAATCGTCCAAAGATGCTTATTCTGAACATAAGTTAGCTGTTGCTTACTTCCTCGAATAAAATCATCCGCAACATATTGCATTAAATTATAGCCACTTGCTGTCACATAATAATTGGAAAGTTCATTATGTAACTCAATACTTAATAACTTATATTGACCGTCGCGTTCATCATACTTCATATCAAACGTGGCAAACCCTTGGAATCGAATCTCCTCTAGAAATAATTTGACACGATCCATTAAGTCTTGATCATATGCTGTCATTATGGCTACATAGCGACCAATCCCCTCTGGAGAATGCTCTTCTAAAATCGGGTTACCTACAGAAAGCAGCTTTACTTTATTATCTTGCCCAACATAAGCATTGACGACGCACATATGAGCATCTTCGCCTGGAATATATTGCTGTACCATTATGTCATCTCGGTATGCAGATTCCTTATAAATGGCGTGGAAAATAGCATCCTTTTCGTCGTTATCTTGTGCAATATATACTTTTTTCTTCCCTGGAAAAATACATGCAGCATACTTTGTCATATTCAGCGGTTTAATGACTACTGGATATTCAAAAGGGATGTCAAGTTCCTCATAGTCATTGACGGTGCAAACATGCATTGACGGATAGTGAAAGCCGAACTTTGCACAAAGTTCATACATGCTCTCGCGTGTTAATAACTCTTGAGCAAGGTTTGCATCTACATAAGGAACTTCAAAATACTCTGCTAGTTCCTCTTTATGTTGCACAATTTTTTTTACGTAAAATTCATCGCATGCTAATAAAAGTAACTTTTTGCCAGCGAATTCCTCTGCAATTGCCTTTAACGCCACGACAAAACGATCTTCAACATGGAGTCTTGGAACTTCACGAAATGTTAATAAATCACTGTGCTGTATTTTCTCCATATTCGTATGATTTAATGCAAGTGGTTTAACGCCATAGGACTCGTAAAATGCTCTTGCCATGCCATAAGCATTCATTTCATCTCCTAATAAAACCGGTAAAAAAGCGTGCTCAATGACCATTCTGCTCAACTCACTTTAGCTTTTTTTAGGCTTATCACCATAACGTGGGGTTGATTTCCGTTCCGGCTACCAGCCTCCACTCCAATCAACTTATATAAATGGACTTTTTATCGAATGTCATCCTTACTTGGTGATGAGTCTTTTTTATAAGTGTAACATACTTTCCTTGTACTCCTTATACCTCTTCTTTGAATCATTTATGAACGGCTACAGCTTGTTTACCTAACTCTTTATAGCTTTTAAAAAACTGATCCACATTATAAGTGACAAAGCCTTTTAATGGGTCCATGACCACTACTTTATCGCCTAAATGTCCAGTTAAAACAACAGCATGCAAGTTCATATACGCTTTATGCGGCACTGTTTCACCTTCATATACCCAGCCCTTATCTAGATCTCTTTTTGGCTCTGATAAATCCAATGTAACCCATGTCACAACAGGGACTCCCTCTCGAACAAGCTGTAAAATTTCGTCCTGCGTGGAACCACTCTTATTTGACACTCGTAAGTCTGCATGTTTATCTGCTATTACTGCCTCTGCTGCTTTGACAATTGGAGCTGCAAAGACATACATACCGTGTGTTTTATCACGAGGATTACCTGCAAAAGCCTGATTTGGGTTTGGACCAAATCGTTGTCCGTTGACATTGCTTATTGTTTGCTTTGGTAAATAGCGATCAGCCATTTCCAGCTTCGTAACATCCAACCCATAATAATTTAATACAGCTGTTAATGATGTTATTTCACATCCATGTGGTAGTTCCGGATTTTGCATAACAACTGGTACATCCAGCTCCTGCTCGTCTCTTGAAAAATGCGTTTGCAATCGATAATACGGCTTTGTCGCATCATATGTAAAATGTTCGATTGTCGTATAACCATCGTTTTTCGTACTATTTTCAAGTGTAGTTGCAGCGATCGCATATTCCTGTCCCTCTTTAAGTTTCGAAAATTTCGCTTCTCCCTCTTCAGAGCCTATCGCATCCTCTATTACCTCACCTGTCTCTACATCTGTAGCAGTTATATAAAGGTTAGGTATTGGTGCACCACTATTAAATTCTACCGTTAATACAGTTAATCCATTGTTTTGCGTTTCCTGCTGAGAAAACGAATTGCAACTCGAAAGTAGCATGATGATCATAATACCTATTAGTAAAAGGCGTTTATACCTCGTCCACAAGACAAATTCCGCTCCTATCTTGTTTGAAGACAATAACTTCAACTCTATTATTTCAAATTGTCGTAGACTCTATTATACGCTAATTTCATAGACGTTCCTATTTTAACCTCTTTCAGCAGATGTTTTTGTAGCGAAACCGAAGCGTCAGCTATAAGTGTTTGTTATAGGAAAGACTGCCACTGGCCTAAAACCTTTATCAAAAGTTACGGAATTAGGCCGAGGCATCATCATTGATCTTCATCCATACTTTACCGATGAGGTTATTGCCCAATGAAGGTATTATTGGCTTTGCTACTTTTGAGTTTCACTTTACACGCTTAGTTTATAGTGCTGCTTACGCTTGGTCGTAATGTATGCTTCAAAACCTTACCAGAGGCATTGCGCGGCAGTTCAGTTAAAAATTCAATTTCATGTGGCACTTTATATTTTGCAAGCTGCGTCCGACAATACGTCAATATCGCCTCTTCATCAGAAGGCTCCCCTTCCTTCAATACGACAAACGCTTTCGGAACTTCGCCATATACTTCATGTGGTAAACCTACAACAGCTGCCTCTAAAATTCCCGGCAGTTGATATAACACCTCTTCTATCTCGATAGGATAAATATTTTCGCCACCTCGAATGATCATATCCTTTTTACGATCTACAATATAGAGATAACCTTCCTCATCAAAACGCCCTAAGTCTCCTGAATAGAGCCAGCCATCTTTAATTGTTCTAGCTGTTTCTTCAGGATTACGTAAATAACCTTTCATTACCTGTGGTCCTTTAACACATATTTCTCCTACTTCACCCGTTGGTACAGTTTCACCAAAGCTATCAACAACACGGACGTCTGTTTGTGCTAAAGGTTTTCCTACTGATCCAATTTTCGTCAATGCATCGGCATCTAAAAGTGAAGAGGTCGCAGGCGAATTTTCAGTTTGTCCATACAGGTTTTGTACTTTCACATTAGGGAAAGTCTCTTTCACTTGCTTAACAAGCTCATAAGGCATCGGTGCCGCCCCGTAACATAATAAACGTAAATTTTTAAATGTATGTTCCTTAAAATTAGGTGTGTTTAAAATTATTGTATACATCGATGGAACACCAAAGAAAATTGTCGCAGCTGTAGCGGCAAGCTGTTCTAATGTATTTGACGAAGAAAAAACCTCTTCTATAACAATCGTACCACCTTTATAAAACATCGGCATCGCAAATACATGAAGACCTGCACAATGAAATAAAGGCGTACAAATAAACATACGATCCTCATTGGTCATGTCCATTGAGGACGACCATATATCCGCAGTTGAAACAATATTTTGATGAGTTAGCATAACGCCTTTTGGTTTTCCCGTCGTGCCAGAAGTATACATAACAACAGCAGTATCATGAGGCTCCAATTTGATAACTTTTCTTTGACCTGGATTGTTTTTAATAATGTCTTTCATTTCATTGAGCCCTACAATATGTTGAAACGGATTTGCAATCGTTTTAAGTACATCCTCTAACCTTTCATCATAAATAAGTCCTTTAGCTTCTGAATGATTAAAAATATATTCGACTTCTGGAGCAGCTAATTTTGTATTAATGGGCATGACAACGTAACCCGCTAACTGAACACCGATATAAGCAATTAAAAATAAATCTGAATTGAGCGTATATAATGCAATTACATCATCTTTTTCAAAGCCTTGCTCTTGTAAGTACGCTGCGAATTTTTCTGCACTTTTATAAAATTCACTATAGGATAGCTCTGTCCCCTCGTATAGCGTTGCAATCCTTTTTGGTTGTTGCATAGCATAGTTTTGTAATATGTCTGTCATTAACATCGTCATCATAAGCCCCCCAAATCTTTAATTCATTACCCTCATACCGTACAAAATAGCCATAAACTAAAAAACATCATGAAAATTCAGAAAATTACAATTATATTTTATCAATCTATGAAAAGGTTGGCAATTTTTCTTCCCATAAAAAAGTTGAGATAATGAGCGAAAGCCTTGAAGGCCCCCATTAGGAATTGAATTTAACTCCACGTTTTAGTGATAAACAAAAATATGACATATGTGTAACTAAATATACACAAACATTTTACTTTTCTATCAATTTCTGTTAGGTGTATGATATTTGTATATTGATTAACTTCTTTCAGCAATGTTTTATGTACCGATAGCAAAGCGACAGGTACAGGTGTTTGAACACCCGCTGAAAAAAGTATTAAGAAAGGCCTGATTAAAATGCTGTACGCACTTTTAGGAGATTTACATTCTAACATAGAAGATACGAAGGCAGTTCTATCCCATATTCAGCACACTGCGAAAGATGCAAAAGTATTGGGATTAGGTGATTTATACGAATGTACTGTAAGTAAGAAAAAAGCACAAACAATGTCGGGTTTACCGCTTCAAAAAGCTGCAATTGTGGAAAATGATTTTGAAAGTTTGCTAACATTCCCCTCAATTCGTGGCAATCAAGAAGAGCGAATTACGCGTGTAACTGGCATCGAACGTTTTAAAGAACTACCTGAAACAATGGAGATTGATGGTGGTACGCTTATGCATGGCCATCAATTTCAATGGAGTGTGACGTGGCAACCAACATTTCCGCCATTCAAAAAATCGCTCCTTTTCTTCGGACATAGTCATGAATCAGGTCTTTATCATCGCAATAAAAAGTTACGTATTCGTATTCGCTTTGGCGAACCCATCTCATTACAAGAAAAGCAGTATGGCATCAATGTTGGATCAGTTGTCGATCACCGTGAATGGTGTCTCTACGATAGTTCTAAACGAACAGTAACATTTATGTGCGCTCCATCTGTTGAGAAGGATTGATTATTTTTATCCAAAGTAAGCCTCACTCTGCAGCTTCGCTAATATACATAGCACTCACAAAAAACGATAAAGTTGACTCCCTTTAGTCAAGTTATAAGTTGAAACTATTTTAAATAGGGAATTCTTATTTAATGTCACACATTTTATGTTTAGAAAAATTGAAAGGATAGAAGAGCTTAAATAAATTCGCTCTTTCTATCCTCTTTTTTTACCACAGATGCCCCTATTTACGACAACAATTAAATCAATCTAATGTTGCAGTAATATAAAAGGAGCTTATATCAATTTTTAATTGTACATAAGGAAAAAATTACATATATAAAACAAGGCAACATATTGTTAAGATTTTATAAGTCAAACATTCTATGGGTAGATTTCCAGAACAAAGGGATACAGTTTAAATATTTATATTTAGGAAGGATAAAAATGAAGCATTATATTAAAAACTACACCCAATGCGAATTCATTATTTAAGTCACTCTATACACACTTGACTTTGTGCATTATTATTTTATTTGAAAAAGAGGTGAATTAAATGTCAACAGTCGTAACGTTTGCAGCAATAATTATACCAATTTTTTATCTTTATCAAATTATCTTTTACTTCTTTTTTAGAAAAAAAGAACCTAAAGAATCTTCTTTAAAGCATTATAAATTTACCTGTGGAATGAATTTCTTTATTTTTTTCGCGACTCTTCCAGTAGCGTATATAATGGGTGTTTTTGGAACAGATAGCGGAGAATACGGGATAAGTTCGTTTCTTTTAGCATTTTCAATAATCTCTGGTTTACCATTTCTATTCTTCATTTGGTCATTTATAGATTTTCTGATTTTACATAAAGAAGCAACAAATAGATACATAGACTGATAAAAAATGCATTCAACAACCAGAGAAATGGAGGCCATCGGACAGCTTTTGGAGGTCGATAAACAAAAAAGTACATCACTTATATAGTAATTTATAAGTGATGTACTAATTATTTAATATAATGAGTGACATTAAAGACAACCTCTTGGTATTACTTTTTTATAATACATTCACTTGTCTTTAATTTTCCAGAGTAGACCCTAGCGTTTTTTAGCTCCGTGTTCAAACTAGCAATTTTCGCAATCCTTTAAAGCATCCAGTAATTTTTCCATTTCACAAATACGATCACACATAGTTTTAATCATATTGTGAAGAATCGGTATTAATTCCTGGCAAATACAGAACCTTAAAACATTTTGTGCTAGTCGAACGCCTCCCTGATGATGAACAATCATTTCTCGAAGGAAGTTTATATTAATATTATTAGATACTGGTGGTAAACTCATTGCTTGGAACATAGCCCCGGTAATTTCTTTGTATGCACACATATATTCATACAATTCACATTCCGAATTTTGTACGATACAGCATCTATTTTGTATCGCTTCCAGGCATTCAACAATTTCCGTACTTGTCACTATTATTTCTAATGCGAGATTTTGCACAAATATATTAGTGGTATATCGTAAAACATTTTCCGACATTTTAATAGCAGCTACTTGATGCGGTAATATTTGCTTAATAAAATTTTCTGAAATACTGCAGGTAATTGTCACATAGGTCATGCCCTGCATCATTTTATTGAGGATCCTTTCGTATTCCTCTAAATATGCCTTTGTTACATTACTAAGTACAATTGGTTTAGTCATTAGACACACTCCTTTCAGAGTAATATATGTCCGATAGGTTGTTGTGCGGTAGACAATTGTACCAAATGAGCTTTATTGTTTCGTAACAGCAGTTGAAGTTATTTTTATGTTTTAAATGATTCATCTTTTTTATATGTATCCAAGCATTTTTGACAAATACATTGCTCTTTAGGTACCGCTTCAAAAATTTCCTTAGGAAAACTTTCTGTCATACACCAGCAATCCTTTTGTCCCTTTACTATTCCACAATGATTTTCTTGCGCACATAACGGACAACGGTTTTCATTCATTCGTCCACCTCCTTACATGTGCTTATATTTTATAATAAAGTGAGACGTTAATCAGGGATTTTCTTCATATCAATCGAGAGCTTTACGGCACAAAAAAGAGAGGAGTACTTCATTTCATACTCCCCCCACAATATTTTATTGGTTTTTCCCATGAATCTCTCGCTTTACTTCTTCAACATCTGTATCACTATAATTTCCCGTACCAACCCCACCGCTTTGGGCTAGCAGTTTTTTCACTTCATTGTAAGATAAACCACTTTCCGCATTTTGTCTTTTTACTTCATTAATATCCGTTCCAGCAGAAGTAAACTGAGCTTCGTTATGATCAGTCAAGAAAATCCCTACCTTCTATAATTCATCTGGCTGCAATTCAATCAATTCATCGCCTTCTCGTTCTACTCTTTTATTGAGCTCTCTAACCGGTATAGCATCAACCGTTTGCATATCTTCGTGTAAATCAAAAATACTTATATTATCAGATTCCACCATGTCCGGTTTATCCTTACTTGCTAAGTTCATAAACATCTTTTTTTCATGTGGTATGTTTTTTTCTATGTCCATCATTGCTCACTCCTTTACTTATAGAATGTGCAGTGTTGAACAAATCATGTACCTTTCGTTTTCGAGCTTTTATCGATGCGATGATATTCTGATATTTGAATGACCCGAACATGTCTTGCATGCAGCTCATGATACATCCCTCTACTATCGGTAAAAGATATATATTGATCTCGTTCACTTCGAACTAATGCCTCTGCTTTTTCTTGTGATTCTATATGGATAAATCTCCGTACATAATGCATTTCATCAAAAAAATAAGTAATTTTAAATTCTTTCATAATAACTCCTCAATTACTGGATATGGTTGTTTACTGCTTATCCTATCCAACTAACTACAATTGCTATTCTCATGAAAAAATATAAAGGTATTTTCTATATCTACGGCATAACCTGTAGTAAAGCAACCACTTTATAGGAGGTGATGATTTTGATCCATACAGTTAAAGTAGGAGAAACCTTGTCCCAAATAGCTAGAAATTATCGTACACCGTTATCGTCCATAATTGCTGCTAATCCAGGGATAGATCCGAATGTACTTTATATAGGACAACAAATTGTTATTCCTGGCTTTCCTAACCCTAATACGATCCCTTATAGAATAGATATTTCTACTAAAAATCGATGGCTACGGTTATATAAGGATAATGCTCTTCAAAAGCAATACCCAATTGCGGTTGGAAGGATGTTACATGATACACCTACTGGCGATTTTATAATCATTAATAAGGCTCCGAATCCCGGTGGACCTTTTGGAACAATGTGGATGAGTTTATCTAAAGAGCACTACGGTATTCATGGAACTAATGATCCTAGCTCTATTGGTCATGCTGTTTCACGTGGCTGTATTCGTATGCATAATAAGGATGTCGAAGAGCTTGCAAGTATTGTCCCAATTGGCACTGGCGTTTTTATTCATCCATAAAAAGCCTCCAGACTAAAAACATTCCTAAAATTTTATCGGAATGTTTTTTAGTTTTATCGGAATGTTTTCCAAGTTTATCGGTACAATATGCTGATTTATCGGAATTCGGAATAAAAAAGCAACCTGAAATCAAACCTAACCTCAGATTGCCATCACTTTTTTTAGTGCAAATTAACCTTCACCTCTAGATTGCGCAAGTTTCGATAAATAGTATTGCTCCTCTCTTAGCATATGATCCGCCATTAGAGCTGTAAACGTTCCTAATACTTCTGCACTTAACTCCATTTCCTCTAACTCGCGTAAAAACGTTTTGAATAATTTCATTTCGAGATCTACATCCTGATTAAAGCGACTTAATGCAGGGAAAGAGTCTATATTTGAACGTAAATATCCTGTAAGCTCAACTGCTTTTAAATAAAACTGTTCAAAATGTTGGGCAAAGGTAGTACTTTTTTGTCTCAATCTTCTTTCTACGCTATCCAAATCGTCATGAATAATACCTGCATGCCCTGAGGCATCTAAAAGCCAGAGTAAGTGATGATGTAGCTCATGAAATATTGGTGGGACTTCTCCCTTCTTCAGATAGCTAAGTACATTTTGATATTCCTCTAGTTCATTCACCATGTGATTAATAAAGGTAGGTGATAAATGGATATTAATATTTCCCGATAATTGCTTTCGAAGGATATAAAATTTAAATTGCTTTAATTGCGTTACAGCTTCATCAACAGTAAGAGAAAATGAAACCGCATTATTGGCATCAATCGAATTTACATAGGCAAGAAGCTGAGAAAATTTTTGAATAAATGAATTTGCTCTTTTTATATCCTCTGTTTCCGATGGATACAATGAATCATGAATAAATTGAGAATGGTCTTTTAATATCCTTAGCCAAAACCTATGTTCAAACATCGAATGCTGTAAGTAATTCGACAACCTGCCACATCCCCTTTATTCTCTACGTTGCTCTATTCTATTCTTCTTGAAAAGCTAATATTATTGCCAAATGTTCTTTTCGTATAGGATGAAACACTTAAAGCTATACTACATAATGCGAAAAAAAATTCATTGACATCCAAGACACTTGAAAATTAGGAGGGGATATACTTGTCCACAAAAGACAATACACTATCGATTTTCGCCTTAGGTGGCATTAATGAGATTGGTAAAAATATGTATGTAGTACAGTATGGGAATGATATTTTAATTATCGACTGTGGTGCTAAATTTCCAGACGAAAGCTTATTAGGCATTGATTTAATCATTCCTGATATTACGTACTTACAGGAAAATAAAGAGAAAATAAAAGCGTTAATTGTGACACATGGTCACGAAGATCATATTGGCGGTATCCCTTATCTGCTAAAAAAAATAAATGTCCCTATTTATGCAACACGCTTTACGCTTGGATTAATCCAGCTAAAGTTGAAAGAGCATAAGCTTTTAAGGGAGACAGAATTAATTGAAATTAATTCCGATTCATCTTTAAATTTTGGACAGGTTGATGTTAGTTTCTTTAGAACAAACCATAGTATACCTGATTGCTTAGGAATCGTTATGAATACACCTGAAGGAAATGTTGTACACACTGGCGATTTTAAATTTGATTTAACGCCTGTCAATGATCAGTTTGCAGATATTCATAAGATGTCCGAGATTGGATCAGAAGGTGTACTATTACTTATTTCTGAAAGTACAAATGCAGAACGACCTGGTCTAACGCCTTCCGAGAAGCTTGTCGGTAATCATATTGAAGATGCTTTTTTACATGCCGACCGTAAAATCGTTATTTCTACTTTCGCTTCTAATGTTAATCGCATACAGCAAATTGTAAATGCAACGATTGCTACAAATAGAAAACTTGCATTGCTCGGCCGTAGTATGGTGAATGTTGTAGATGTCGCACTTGAACGAGGCTATTTAGACGTTCCAGAGGATTTGTTACTTGATGCACGCGAGGTGAAATATCTCCCCCCTGAAGAAGTTGTTGTGCTATGTACGGGAAGTCAGGGAGAGCCATTAGCTGCACTCTCTCGCTTAGCAAGTGGCAATCATCGCGAAGTGAAAATTTTACCTGATGACACAGTTATTTTAGCTTCATCCCCTATTCCAGGGAATGAGAAAGGTGTTTCACGGATCGTTGATAATTTATTCCAGCTAGGTGCGAAAGTTATTTATGGTTCTTCTAGTCATACAGGTATGCACGTTTCAGGTCATGGTCATCAGGAAGATTTAAAACTAATGCTGACATTAATGAAACCTAAATTTTTCATACCAATTCATGGTGAATTCCGTATGTTACATCAGCATCGTTTACTAGCTGAATCCGTTGGTGTCAAAAGAGGGCATACGTTTATTATGAAAAACGGGGATGTTGTTGATATTGAAAACTCCACGGCTAGACAAACACGTAAAATCCCTTCAGGGGATACGTATGTCGACGGTATCGGTATCGGTGAAGTCGAAGGTATAGTTTTACGCGATCGTAAACAGCTTTCTGAAGACGGCATGCTTGTTATCGTAATCACACTTAATAAAGTAGATGGAGCCTTTATTTCAGAACCAGATACAATTTCTCGAGGCTTTGTTTATGCCAAAGACTTTGAGGAGCTTTTAACGAAAGTAAATATTCTCGTTGAAGAAACGGTAAATGAGCTTCAAGAAGAAAATAAGCAGCAAATACATGTTTTAAAAAGAGAAATCAAAAGAGCTGTCGGCCAGTATCTATTTTCACAAACAAAAAGGAAACCAATGATTTTACCTATAATCATTGAAATTTAAAAAAGTCGGTGTAAAGGCACAAGCCCAAACACCGACTTTTCTTATCCCGTAAATTAAGGCTGTAATGGATTTATTTATGCTCACTATTAAAAATTTTATATAACATATGATTGTAAAGATACTGAGCCTGTTGAAACCCCTGATGTAAACTTTTTGAGTGATGTTCAATTTGCACAGAAACATTGTCAAAATGCCGCGGTAGCCCCTCTACTACTGTCAGCAATGGCTCTTTACTTTTTAATAAAAGCTGAATCGTTTTTAAAGTTTGCACCATTTTATGTTGAATATCTATCATCGGAATATCTATCGGTATATGGTACAAATGCTGCCATTCTCTATTCATTTTATACACTCTAAGAAAATGTAATAAATAATCACTTAAAATAATTGTTTCATTTGGAATAATTGCAACGACATCGCTTGCAATATATAGTTCAGTTTCACTCTGATATATATATTTATTAGAGTCCTTCAAATTAGCCTTAGTAAGAATGATGGTTTTAGCTGGTACTGGTGCACATTTACAATGTTTTTCAAAGGTAATATTAACTTTTGGTAATTGCTCAATATCACCGTCGAGCATTAACTTTTTTAAATTATCTGCTGTAATGAGAGGGACACCGATGTTTGTAAAATACTTTTTGCTCGGAATTATTTTTCCCTCTTCTATTTTAGCAACCTCATCTAATCGATAACGCTTTACCATGCCTGAATCCTCCAATCCTTCACTTAATTAGGTATACTCTAAAACAAGCTACTGAAGAATCATCCACACTGTTTTACACAAGTCTTTTCTCATAATAAAAATCCCTACTAACCATTGTACCATTTTACTATAACATTTTGTCTATTATACCACTATAATGGTATAGGCATTTTTAATGTTTTTCACTAGCTTTTTACATAGAGGTGAATCATATGTCAGACTTTTTAAAGCTAGTAGGTGAACAACTCCGTATTATTAGAGTTTCCAAGGGGCTTAGTCAGGAAGAAGTAGCAGAAAAAACGGGGAAACTAGGTTTTAGTAAAGGACGAATCTCAAACATTGAACACGGACAATCTAATATCACATTAAGCACTTTAGAAACGCTAATGAAAGCATTAGATATTGCACCTGAGGAGCTTTTTAATTTTCAAAAATTATCTGGTGTCACTGATATTGAAGAAAAGAACATTGTGCTTGACATACATCGATCAGTTTTAAGGGAGCGCAATTTAGACGAAGTGAAATATGTAGTACGTATTACGAATGATTTTTTAAATACTATTGATTCACAATCAAAGAAAAATAGCTCCAATAATCAATAACGTTGGAGCTATTTTAGCGAACTATAATTTAATTGCTGTGGAATCACTCGTTTTCTATTTGCTTGAATAGAGTAAAATCCACTATACAAAAAAATCCATTTAGTCTGAAACCAAATGGATCTATTTATTACATTCCAAATTTTTGGCGATAGCCGCATTTTCTACATAGCTCTTCAACTGCTTCTCTACGTGAAAATCCTTCGACAATATTATTTGCACGTTCTCCTTGAACAATGTCTGTGAAGGATTTCTCGTTCACATTCCCCAAATTAATGACACCCTCACCGTCAAGACAGCAAGGCACTACTGTACCATCCACTAAAATAGCAGCTTGACTTCTAAGCGCATGGCAAAAGCCTTTTCCTTCATCCTCAGACTCCAATAAGCTTGGCCACTTAAATTCATGATCCTGATTTAAATAAATATTATTAGCAATCTTTACACCTTTACCAGGCTGTACTTTTTCTTCGATGCGATAATCCAGATTATATTCATTTTCTAGAATTTCGAGTGTTTCTCGATTTCTTCGTGCCGCAATATCTGTCACATTATCCTTTTGTAAATTCCATAAACGATATGAAATAATCGTATTATAGTCTTTTGAATCACGCACAAAGTCTAATATATCCCCTAAGTATTTCTCACGATTTTCCGATCCCTCATGACCGTCGAAACTATGCAATGAAAAATTGATTTGGCGTAATGCTGGTTTCCCCAATATCTTTTCACGATTCTTTTTAATCAGTGTACCGTTCGTTGTAATATTAACTTTAAAACCTTTCTCATGCGCTGCGTCAAGCAACTGATCAATACGCGGGTGTAAAAGCGGCTCTCCTTTTACGTGCAAATAAATATATTTCGTATGAGGTCGTATTTCATCTAATATTTTATTAAATTGTTCTACTTTAATAAGTCCCTTTGCACGAGCAGTTGGAGGACAAAAGCTACATGCTAAATTACAGACACTCGTTATTTCTATATAAACCTTTTTAAATGTTCTCAACGTTGATTCACCGTTCCAGTTCTTCATATATTCAAATCCTATTCATTTTAACAAATTTTACGATAAGGAACAGTTTTTCAGTCTCCATCCCCTCACATTAAAGTAAACTTGAGAAAAATTAATAACTAATAGTAATGATGAAATAATAGAGGTGAAGGCTATGTCTAACTATAAAGGTGATAATAAACGTTTAAAAGATCCTTCAAAAAATCATATTACTATTAACATTGACAATACAGATATCCATGTTGAGCAAAGGGCTGAAGAATCATAGTGAATGTGGTGAAGATGAAAATGAATCCCCTCCATTGTTAGATGAAGATAAAAACGAATAAAGTTTATTAGGGCAAAGCACCATAATTGTTATAAGTTGATCTTCGTTACGGCTGGGCGACTCCTTGGGGATCAGCGCCAAAACTTCTGTCGCCCCCTGGGAAGCGCTCTGTCAAAAATTAAAACTTCTATCCGCTGGAATATTTTATACCAACAGATAGAAGTTTTTTGTTACACATTACGCTTATAATTTTTTGTTCCATCATATGAGTAAAGCATTGGCTTTCCATCCACATATGTTTCTAAATGAACAGGACGACCCCATAGCTGATAAATATATGGCAAAACGTTCTCTAAATAGTGCGGATCAAGCTCTATTCCCTCAAAACCATGCGATAAATAGAGTTCTCCATTGCGAAGGTAATCGCCATTTTTAACGACGATATACGGGAATCCCCCGTTTACACGCATCGATACGAGCTGATCACGTACCATTTCATGATCCTTATCAGTAATACGGTATTCATTCCCCTTTTTCTGGAACAAATAAAGATCCTCTCGCTTTGCTAAATCCTTCGTTAAATAGTTTCGTATAAAGGATATGTCCGACTCTATCTCTCTTACCTCAAACATTTTCTCTCGACCTGAGTTAGGTTGAACGCCTAGTTTTCTCATCTCTTCTGTCGGATTATTATAGCGGTTTTCAATATCCTCGAAAATTTTCACACCAAGGTAATAAGGATTAATCGTTGTTTTTGAAGGCTGTACAACACCTGCATTTAATTTCGCATACTCAATTGTTTCAGCTGTTGTTAGCTTGAGCTCACGCATTATACGTTGATGCCAAAAGGAAGCCCAACCCTCATTCATAATTTTTGTCTCTAATTGTGGCCAAAAATAAAGCATTTCCTCACGCATCATCGTTAATATATCTCGCTGCCAGTCCTCGAGCTCTCGACTATGCTCCTCTAAAAATAGCAATAAATCTTTTTCTGGTTTTGGGGGGAAGTGCTTTATTTTTCGCCTGATTGATTTATACTCTTTTTCCTTGTCATCTAAATTCCATAAATCATCATACGGCGATTTTGATTGAGAAATCTCCTCTTCAAATTCATCATCCGTATTCCAAGCCAATTTTGGTCGTAAAAGGGATGGGTCGATATGCTCCTGAATCGCTAAAATCGCATCTAAAAACTGCTCGACTTCCTCCTTTCCATATTCTCTTTCATAACCAGCTATCCTTTCAGCTGTTGCCGTCATGCTCTCCACCATATCTCTTCTAGTATTGGAGAAGCGTACATTATTTTTAAAGAAATCGCAGTGCGCCAATACATGCGCAATAATTAATTTATTTTGTGTTAACGTATTTGTATCAAGTAAAAATGCATAACATGGGTTTGAGTTAATCACTAGCTCATAGATTTGACTTAGCCCTAAATCATATTGAAGCTTCATTTTATGGAATTGTTTACCGAAGCTCCAATGTGAAAATCGAGTAGGCATACCATATGCGCCAAACGTATAAATAATATCTGCCGGACAAATTTCATAACGCATCGGAAAGAAATCTAAGCCAAAGCTTGAGGCAATTTCTGTAATTTCATCAATCGCTCGTTCAAGCTCTTTCATCTCCACTTTTTAGTCCCCTCCTTTGAACATGGTTTATGATTCACTTTTTTTGAAAAAGCTCTTTAGGGCATCGTATACATCGCCTTTTTTTCTCAAAATATGATACCTAAACTTAGGATCATCTACTTTTTTATAGGTGTACATAAGTGTAGAGAAGCGATTATGCTGATTGACTTCCCCATATCCAAACATGCTCGATACTTCCATCAACTCTCCCACTAGCTTCAAGCACTTTTCATTATCCATTGATATATTTTCACCATCTGAAAAATGTACTGGATAAATATTGTAGCGAGAAGGATTATACTTTTCCCGAATTAACTCCAATGCCTTTATATAAGCAGATGAACAAATCGTTCCTCCACTTTCTCCCTTTGTGAAAAATTCTTCCTCTGTCACAACTTTTGCCTCTGTATGATGTGCAATAAACTCAATTTCCACGGTTTCATACTTGGAGCGCAAAAATTTTGTCATCCAAAAGAAGAAGCTCCTAGCACAATATTTTTCAAAGGAACCCATCGAGCCACTTGTATCCATCATGGCAAGAACTACTGCCTTCGATTCAGGTTTTTCCAATTCATCCCACGTTTTAAAACGCAAATCATCATTATGAATCGGCGTAATTTCTGGTTTTCCTTTCATCGCATTACGCTTTAGCGCATTAAGGATTGTGCGCTTTTTATCGACATTTCCCATTAAACCTTTTTTTCGAATATCGTTAAACTCGATTTTTTCCGTTTTAATATCCGCTTTTTCTTTTTGCTGTAGGTTCGGTAGCTCAAGCTCGTTAAATAACACATTTTGAACCTCTTCAATACTTACTTCAGCTTCATAATAATCATGGCCTGGCTTGTCACCAGCTTCTTTTCCTTTACCATTAGCCTGATTGCCTTTGCTAGCATCACGCGCAACCACATCACCTACATTACTGTCTCCTTGCCCTTGCCCAACATGCTTGGAGTTATCATAGTTATATCGAATTTTATATTCATCAAGTGAGCGTATAGGGATTTTTATAACTTCGCGACCATTGGACATGACAATACTTTCTTCACTAACTAAATCAGGTAAATTATTTTTAATAGCATCTTTTACTTTTTCCATATGCCGTTGCTGGTCCTGGTGCCCTTTACGATGGAGGGACCAATTTTCCTGAGAAATGGCAAAACGTTTATTTTCGTTTTCAGTCATTTTTATCCTCACCCATCTATCAAATTCGGTTTTTCTATACTATGCTAGTGATTCACTTTCTTGAACTTTTTTAGAAAAATCAATTACACTTCGTGGTTACTTCACCTATGGCAAAAACTAAGTGAATGAAGATCAATTTCGCCTTGACGTAATTGTTGTTGTCGCTGTCGCACAGATAAAACCTTGTTGTTGCTGTCGCTTCGCTTTCGCACAGATAAACTCGTTGTTGCTGCCGCTTCGCTTTCGCACAGATAAACTTGTTACCGTCGCACAGAAATTTGCCACAGGACATGGCGAGTTCCTCTATTTCAGTAGTATTTGGACACCCACTGAATGAAGATAAAAGGAGTGCCCTTAAATGGACACTCCTATTCACTCCTATCAATAGTCTTATGATTTCCTCTGAATAGGTCAAAATTATTAACGATTTAACAGACTTCCTACATACTGCAATAATTCATTAGCAGATGTTGGATTATAGCCATGTTCATCAACAAGTCTCGCTACAACTTCATTAATCTTCTTCAGCTGTGATTCATCTGGCATTTTTGAAGATGTTGTAATTTTCACGACATCCTTGAGATCCGCAAATAGTTTCTTCTGTATTGCCTCTCGTAATCTTTCATGAGAATTATAGTCAAAACGCTTACCTTTTCGAGCATAAGCAGAAATACGAATGAGTATCTCCTCACGGAATGCTTTTTTCGCATTTTCCGAAATACCAATTTGCTCCTCGATAGAGCGCATTAATTTTTCATCTGGATTCATTTCCTCACCAGTCAATGGATCTAAAATTTTATTTTTATTACAAAACGCTTCTACATTATCAAGATAATTATTCATTAATGTTTTTGCAGACTCTTCATATGAATAAACGAAAGCTTTTTGCACTTCGTTCTTCGCAATTTCATCATACTCTCTTCGAGCAACGGCAATATAGTTCATATATTTTTCTCGATCTTCCTGAGAAATCGAAGCATGCTGGTCAAGCCCATCTTTTAGTGCACGCAGAACATCTAACGCATTAATGGATGGTACCTCTTTTCGGATAATAGCAGAAGAAATACGATTAATAATATACCGTGGATCAATACCGTTCATGCCTTCGTTAGGAAACTCTTTTTTAAGTTCCTCTAAGTCAACGGAATTAAATCCCTCCACATTTTCTCCGTCGTACAGTCGCATTTTTTTAATAAGATCCACACCTTGTTTTTTCGGTACTTCCAGTCTTGTTAGAACCGAAAAGATTGCTGCGGCCTTTAATGCATGTGGTGCAATATGAACATGGGACATATCACTTTCTTTAATCATTTTTTCGTAAATCAATTCTTCCTGACTAACTTTTAAGTTATACGGAATCGGCATCACAATAATACGTGAATGTAATGCTTCATTCTTTTTATTTGAAATAAATGAGCGATACTCCGTCTCGTTTGTATGCGCAACAATTAACTCATCTGCACTAATTAACGCAAATCGACCTGCTTTAAAATTACCCTCCTGCGTTAAAGATAATAAATTCCACAAGAATTTTTCATCAAGCTTTAACATTTCTTGGAATTCCATCATACCTCTATTTGCCTTATTCAGCTCACCATCAAAACGATAAGCACGAGGGTCAGATTCTGAACCAAATTCGCCAATTGTTGAAAAATCGATACTACCTGTTAAATCAGCAATATCTTGCGATTTAGGATCTGATGGTGTAAATGTTCCTATGCCTACACGTTTGTCTTCTGAAAAAGTAATACGTTCAATCATCACATTTTCAATGCGTCCATCATATTCCTTTTCAAGACGCATCGTATTTAAAGGCGATAAACTTCCTTCAATTCGTATACCATACTCCTCGTAAAATTCATTACGCAAATGATGTGGAATTAAATGTAGAGGATCTTCATGCATTGGACATCCTTTAATTGCGAAAACCGCGCCTTCATCTGTTCGCGAAAATTGCTCAAGTCCGCGTTTCAACAAGGTCACTATTGTTGATTTACCACCACTTACTGGTCCCATTAATAACAAAATACGTTTTCTAACATCCAATCTTCGTGCTGCTGGATGGAAATATTCCTCCACCAGTCTTTCAATTGCTGTTTCAAGCCCAAAAATTTCTTGCCCAAAAAATTCGTACATTTTTTGCCCATCGCGTTCCTCTACACCACTATTCTTTATCATATTGTAGACGCGTGAATGGGCTGTTTGAGCGACTTCAGGTCTTTCCTTGATGATGTTTAAGTAATCTGCAAATGTACCTTCCCACTTTAGCCGATTTTCTTCTTCGCGATAGCTTTTCACTTTATCTAAAATGTTAATAGCCTTCCCTCCATTCAGGGCTTGATTTATAACATAGTATGAAGGAAATGACATTATGATACCCAATACTTTTTTGCATTCTTTAAAGATTTCTATGTAAAATGCCTAATTACACCATTTACTAAGGGGTTTTAAAAGGGCTTTACTTTGAAAAATCAACTTATTGCCCAGAATGAAGATAAAAAAATCCACCTACATTATATCCAGTAGATGGATTAAAATTATTTAGTTTTAACGCTTTCTCCTAATTCGTTCTAATAATAATCCATCCGACTGATTATTTTCGCCTATGACAAAATCCTTCATATAATAAGTTAAATAATTACCAAACTGATTTGTTGTGTTTTTCAATAGTTCATCAACATAATAAGCACCTTTTTCAATTTCATCCATTAGTACGACAGCTAAAGATGCATAGACACCACATGCAACTTGAAAATACGTAGCATTCGTTTGATACTGAGAAAAGATCTCTTCGTTTTTCATAACATTGTACATAAATTTCTCACGATCTTTATAGACAAGCAGAACACCGCATAAATCCTCTCCTTCTAATGGAGCATTATGTGGATCAAGCACCTCCATTTTAAAATCCCATAAATTATCTAAATCATCGATATTAGATACTATTAACTCTGTCGTATGGTCATTGACTTTATATAGGAACCCACTTTCCACATTCAACATTTTCCCTAAGCTATACACCTCTTCATGAGGCATTAAACAGCCAAAAAATTGTTTATCCCCTAGATTCACCTTAAATTCTAAATCATATACTTTTTCATAAAGAAAAAGTGGAGTTCTTTGACTCATGAACATAGGATAGCTCATTATGGCTTCATCTAAGAAACATTCAGGTGACCAAGTTGTATAAATAACATTTTTCTTGGCTTTGCTTTTATCCTTAAAGAAAGAAGTATCATGCTCAACAATATAGCAGGCCAATAATGAATCATCGTTTACTTCCTTTTGTAATTCAAATGTCATCCATTGTACAACACCAGGATTCATGCCAGAGCAAACTATTGCAACAGCATTTGAAATTTCATCTTTGTATTTTTCTAAATGCCTAATCCTTTCAATTAAACCAAAGCCCTCATACAATTCCTCATTTTCATCTATAAATGGATTTTCTAAAGCTGTATTTATATAATTAATACCCAGATTATTACAACATTGCATCATTTCCACTGTATCCGCCCAAGAAACGTCAATGACAACAGTAGTATTTGTTTTTTTCAGATGTTCCATTAATATCGGTTGATCAATTAAATCAAATTGATGAACGACAAGCTGATTTCTTAAATTTGGATATAGATGCGCAAGAGACTTCTGATCAATTTCCCTCTTGTCTACTAAATGAATTAAGCTTTTTTCGATGATTGGATTAATAGAATCAGACTTGTCTTGAACTGTTTTATTTAATATCGTAAGTACTGCTTTTGCAACACCTCCACAACTACCTAGAATCGTAATAGAGTTGTTATATACTACCATTCTATAACCTCGCTTTCGTATAAATAGCATATGTATTAGAAAGCATTTGCCTTAGGTAGTAATCTATTAAATAAGCGTTAATAGATTGACATTTTATGATTATTTACAGTGTACAAACTGACTTATGAAAAAATTTTTTTCGGTTATTCTAACTGTAGAAAGGAGGTCCACTATTGAATCGCCATTTTATATTCCTTTTATCATGGATGTTATTATGGAGTTTTACTCTCCCCACTGTTGCGTTCGCAAAAGAAGAGCCCACACAAGAAGAAATTGTGCAGCAACGTATGGCCCATTACGTACAATTTGACGAATTACTTATCCCGTGGCATTTCTTAGCAGCAATTGACCAATATGAACGCAATTTGCAATCAGTTCGTAAAGATATTCCGAAACGGGATGGTATTATTTCCATTCAATTTTCTGATGAATATTGGTCAGGTGCTTTAAATCCCGTCAGAGATGATACTCGTCCAGAAACCATTAGTTACTTTGGTGGGATGGGGCTAGATGGCAACGGTGATGGAGTTGCCAGTCCAAAGGATGATATCGATACAATATTCTCCATGGCTACTTTTTTAAGCAAATTTGGAACAACTGATGAAGACTTTAAATTAGCTTTATGGGAGTATTACGGAAGCGAACAGGCCGTAAATCAAATCTTTACCATTTCCAAAATGTATAGTCATTTCAAAACAACAGAGCTTGACGATCACACTTTCCCACTCCCTACTAATTACGATTACAGCTATCGAAGTACATGGGGTGACAATAGGGGCTGGGGTGGACGCCGTATTCATGAAGGCACAGATGTTTTCGCTAGCTATGGTACTCCAGTGCTATCTACCTCTTATGGAGTAGTGGAAATAAAGGGCTGGAACCAATTCGGTGGTTGGCGTATAGGAATTCGAGATAATCATAACTCCTATCATTATTATGCCCATCTCGGTAGTTATAATAAGAAAATTAAAGTAGGAGACCTTGTCGAACCTGGAACTGTTCTCGGTACTGTTGGTAGTTCTGGTTACGGTAAAGAAGGAACGTCTGGAAAATTCCCGCCTCATCTTCACTACGGCATCTATAAATTCAACGGACGTACAGAATGGGCATTTGATCCATATCCATCATTACTACAATGGGAAAGACAAGCAAAAAAAGCAAAGCAAAAACAGTAATTAAAAAAAGAAGGATAGATAAAATTGACTTTATCCATCCTTCTTTTAGTTACATATATCCGATAATTTCTAAAGCTTCTGTGAGCTTCAGTCGCTAATTTACCACAATCTTTCTACCTCTGATCCGTTCGTTTCTCCCCTTCAATTTGTAGAACTAGGTTGTAGCTATTATCCGGATGGATTTTTCCCAGCTCCGTATCTTTGCCCTGAGCGTCTACAATTCCATAAGTGAATAAGCCAGCCATATACTCGTTCAAGAAATAAACATAGCTTTTAAAGGCTGGTTTCGCTCCCCACTCTCGTTCAGCCACATCATCCTTCTGCCATTTAATGACTGCCAGACCTTCATTATTCACTTCATAATAAGCATCGCTATAGCCGGCGAGATTCAGCGTGAAACGCAATGCTTCTCCTTCTGGAAACGTGTAATAAGAGTAATTATACCCTTCTCCAGCATGTAAAGGCGGCGCTTCATCTGTTAGTTTTTCTAGTCCGAGCACAATATGACGCGCCTTCGTGAGATCCCCGCGCATCAGTGTCTCGTATTCTTCCTGACCCGCAGGTGTACGGACAATGACCCGTTTATCTTTATTATTGTAATAAACATAACCGCCAAGTGTCTCGCTAATGAAACGAATTGGCACATAAGTGCTACCGTTTTTATTTACTACTGCAGCATCTAATTTTATTGTTTTCCCATTAACTGTAGCTGTCTTTTTTCCTGCCACAAGCTGTACTTTCTTACTCTTATCTTTATTTTGAATCGTGACGACACCGGTCTTAGGATTATAAGCGAGCACAGGCCATGATGGGTCGCTCAGAGACCTTAGTTTAACCATTGTTCTTCCTTCAAGCGTAATAAAGTCATACTCAGCTTTACCGTTGACAAAAAGAGAAGTAGAGGAAGTTGCATATGCTGAAGTATTGCCAATACAGCTCACAAATATCACGAAGCCTATTATTTTGAACCATTTGTTCATACCATATCCCTCCTATAATCGCATTGTTTTTCGGAACAATTATACCATTCAAACTAAAATATGGATAATAATAACAGCGATTTAAAAGAAGCTCCTCAGTTAGGTATAAATACATAAAAGCATTAAAAAAACATCAGAATTTCTATTTAGACGTATATATTTAACTATCTATCATTCATAACTAGGATTTGTTATTGTACTAAAAAACCATTTTTAAATTTTTCCATTAAAAGGGCTTATGTATATATCTAATTAGTTATAAAATATATTTGTACTATAACAATTATTATTTCAATTTTTTACAGTTCTACATTGAAAATGAACAATAAAGGGATGGGAAAAGATGAAGGGAATTTATCAGTTTAAAACACTTAAAGCACGAATTTTAAGTGCATTTCTTCTTTTGATCGTATTAGTTGTTTGTTTTACAGCCTATACGTATATTTCTAATAATAAGATGGAAAAACAAGCAGAAGGTTTAGTAAAAGAAGATTTACAAGTCTTAACGGCAAGTAAAGATTTAGCAATGTCTATGAGTGTTCGTCTCTCTGCAGCTTTAAGTTATGTTGTAACTGGTGATGAAAAATACATAGAAATGTTTAATGAATATCGTAAAATCGCAGAGGAAAATAACGAGATTGTAGAGAAATACGAAAATACACATGAGCGTGAGGCTCTAGTAGAAATGGCACGTACATGGAGCAATCGCGTAAATACCGAAGTATTCGACGTTTATAAAAAAGGGGATAGAGAATTAGCATTAAAAAATTTAACAGCTATCAATAATCTTGTAATCGATGTTCGTGTTGGTTATGAAGAATTGGCCGATAAACGCTCAGTCGCCATTACTAAGGTAGGGGATGACGTAGTATCAACAAGTTTAAGCAATAAAACAGTTGGACTAATTGTTAGCATTGTATTGACAATCGCGGGTATCCTAGTCGCCATTGTTACTGCTAGCAATATTTCTAAACCTATTACAACTGTCTCAAAACGCATGAGCGAATTAGCAGATGGCAATCTACAACATGAACCACTTCCAATAACTCATCGAGATGAGATTGGTCAATTAATGCTTTCCGCAAATAATATGAATGAAAAGTTAAAGCAAACGATAAGCTCCATCCATACTGTTTCCGAAACTGTAGCAGCTAGTAGCGAAGAGCTGGCCCAATCGGCTAATGAAGTACAATCAGGTACAGAGCAAATTACCGTAACAATGCAGGAGCTAGCCTCTGGCACTGAAACACAAGCATCTACTGCCGGTGATTTAGCCGAAACAATGACTTCTTTCCAACGTAGTATTCATGAAACAACACAAGAAGGCATTGAATTAAAAACGCATTCAAATCATGTACAAGAACTAACAACTACAGGTAAAGGCTTAATGGTACAATCAACACAACAAATGACAACCATTAATGAAATTGTTTTAGATTCAGTGAAAAAAGTTGAAGGCTTAAATGTGCAGTCTGCGGAAATTTCCAAGCTTGTTTCTGTCATTGATGATATTTCAAATCAAACAAATTTACTGGCCTTAAACGCTGCCATCGAAGCAGCTCGCGCAGGTGAGCACGGAAAAGGTTTTGCAGTTGTAGCCGATGAAGTTCGGAAGCTTGCAGAAGAAGTACAGTTCTCTGTCACAGATATTTCAACAATCGTCAACCGAATACAAGGTGAAACTGGCAATGTAACAACCGCTCTACAATCCGGCTACGAGGAAGTAAAAAGAGGAACCGTACAACTAAATCAAACAAATGAAACATTTGAACAAATTTCGGAAGCTGTTGAGGAAATGATTCTTAACATAAATACTATTTCAAGCAATTTAAATAAAGTCGCTCAAAATTCCGAATCCATCAATGTCTCCATCGATGAAATGGCTTCTATTTCACAAGAGTCTGCAGCTGGTGTAGAACAAACAACAGCTACTGTAGAGGAAACAGCTGCTACTATGGAGGAAATTTCAAGGGGTGCAAATCATCTCGCTAATATGGCTGAAGAACTAAATAGCCAATTACAGCAATTTAAAATTTAAGGTTCAAGGTGATACCTGATCACTTCAGGGCGATTCCACTTAAAAAAGCTATCTCGACATTACGGTCGAGATAGCTTTTTTTACATTAATACTAATGCCTAATTGGTACCCTCTCCAGCTCATAGCGATTAATTATCACGCTAATCTTCTGAAACCATTCCTCACATAGCTCCAGCACTTCTTGATACTCATCCTCTTCTCTTGATAGAGGTTCACTGTTATCCATAAAAACAAATTCTAAAATGGGGTCAGATAAATTATCTGCTACAATTTTCAACGTCAGCGAAGACATAGTGTCAGACTCAGAGTCCTCTTCGCCTAATTCCTCTTCTTCTATATCCATATCTTCACCAAGTAATAAACCACTTATGAAGTTATTGCTCGTCCTAGCAATGTACATGTCGTCCTCTACTATAGCTACTTCATATATTTTTCCGAATGGAATTTCTTTTTTTATCAAATCTTCTTCTAAATCTTCTCTACTTGCTAGGATAAGTGTATTTGTAGGTTCATTTAATAATAAAGCACTTAAACAATCATTTGAGATGATGCACTGTGTATGAGGGATAGCCATAAGCTCCTCCTCACTCGCCTCTTTCATTTCATTTAATGTATTGATATAAATAAATCGTTCTTTCACATACCGAAAAATTCCCGCTATTACTAACCCTAAGCCAATTAAAAAATATACCTTACTAAAGGTATCCGTTTCGACTGAATTTGCTAGTAATATATAGATCATCCCAAGAAATAAAATAAAAAAGGTTTTCATCCATCTCCCACCCTCAAAAAGATAATCGATAGGATTATTTCATCCATATTAATAGAAATTTTATTCTAACGATTATCTTTTCATTCTTAATTTCTATAGGAATTATTTGCGCTACTATCATGAAACGGATTTTTCATCCATGCTTTCGTGTCAGCTTGTCGACATAAAAATAAAGATAAAATAATGTAAATCAATAAGCAAAGGTTGATTTCTACTCCGAGGCGACGCATTGCTTTCGCTACAAAAGATATTTCCTTAAAAAGTTAAAACAGCTACAACATAATATTGTAGCTGTTACTATAATTTAAAATAATCAATTACCCCTAAATGATTATTCATATTAAAAATACTTATCCGTTTAGTGTCATGACTAAAACTGCCGGTATAAATGACACCGCAAACATACTCGCATACCACATCGATGTACGGCGTAATGAAAAACGAACTTGTTTCTTTTCTGCATAAAAAATGTCTATCATAATTGCAGCAACAACAAGTGGGATAGTAACACATGCGATAGCAACTAATAAAATTTTTAAACTGAACATAAAAGCACCCCTCTGTTCGTGAACATTTATTTTCCATCTTTGTGACAACTTTATGTCAATTTCAGTGTACACAATTCCGCCACAAATTGTCAACTACATTCGACTAAGAAAAACGTGCTTTTTACAGAAATTTTTAGCCTTATTATAGATATTTGCGTAAAAACCTCATAAATAAAGCAGCTACAAAATTGCAGCTGCATTGTTCATGAATAATTCATTGGCTATTCACTTAAATTTCCACTTGACTAAAATCAATAGAGCGTTGCGAACTTCACGCTTCTTTTTAATCAACAATATATTTTAGTTCGAGCCATTTCAGTCTCTATATTTATATGTTAACCCTCTTAAAAAATTCCTTACAAAGCGATCGCCACATTCTTTATAGTTACGATGGCTTGGATTTCTTAAAATGGCGCCTAATTCGCCTTTCGAGACGTTAACGCCACCATCATATAAAATATCGAGCATCTCCTCACTCGTTAAGGCTAACGCTATCTTCACTTTCTTTAATAGCATATTATTAGGGCTTTCTTTTCCTGAAACAGGCGGTGGTCCTTCTGGCTGACCAGATTTAGGCTTTTGCGGACCTCGTTTAAATGTAATAAATCCATTTAAAAAAGCCTCTACCATTTTATTATTACATTTGATGTATTCTTCTGGTGCTTCTTCCTCATCATTAACTTTAATAAGCATGTTCAATACTTCTTCCTTCGTAAAGTCCATACCACCTAGCTTAAAAATTTCAACCATATCTTTATTTTTGATATCTAATGCATATCTTAAACGAATTAAAATATCATTGTTCGTCATTTAAAAAACCTCCATTTTAACTGTAAAGCGCTTCTAACAATCGTATATTCAAGATTGAAGCATTACTTTATTATAGCAGAGACATTCACAATTTTAGTTAGCTTTCCAAAAGTTACTTTACTATAGTATTTAGAATGCGCATTTTACTTTTTTAAATGTATGATTAGCCAACTCTCGACCATTCTAATCACAAGGAGGTGAGAAAAATGGCTAATCGTAGTTCAAATAAACTTCTAGTTCCTGGTGTACATGAAGCTGTTACTCAATTGAAGTATGAAATCGCACAAGAATTTAATGTACAATTAGGGCCAGAAGCCTCTTCTCGTGCAAACGGTTCAGTCGGAGGAGAAATTACAAAACGCCTTGTAGAAATGGCTGAAAAACGTTCAAAAGGTTTATTATAATAATAATTTCAAAAAGAACGAATCCCTTTTATTTAATTGGAATTCGTTCTTTCATGTTTTTGCTATTACATCAGTCTACCCTTACATCTCAATCAACATTGTTTGATTCAAAATTATCAAGCAATGCACGCACTTCATCTGTTGATTTCGTGTTCATCAATTGATTTCTTAATTCACCAGCTCCACGGAATCCTTTTACGTAAATTTTGAAAAATCGATGAAGCCCAGAGATTGAACGTGGTAGTACTTCTGCATATTGATCTTGAAGATCCAGCTGCAGTCTTAAAAGATCAAGGTACTCTTTACTACTATGCTCTTTCGGCTCTTTTTCAAAAGCAAAAGGATTTTTAAAAATACCTCGCCCGATCATAACGCCATCAATGCCATATTGTTCAGCAAGCTGCAGCCCAGTTTGACGGTCAGGAATGTCTCCATTGATTGTTAGCAACGTATTTGGTGCGATACGGTCACGTAATTTTTTGATTTCCGGAATTAGCTCCCAATGTGCATCTACTTGGCTCATTTCCTTTCTTGTACGTAAATGAATAGAAAGGTTCGCAATATCTTGTTTTAAAATATGCGTCAGCCACTCCTCCCACTCATTTACCTCTTTAAAGCCAAGTCGTGTTTTCACGCTGACAGGTAGTCCTCCTGCTTTTGCCGCTTGAATAAGCTCTGCCGCAACGTCTGGACGCAAAATAAGGCCACTACCTTTCCCTCTCGATGCTACATTCGGGACAGGACAACCCATATTTATATCGATGCCTTTAAAACCTAGCTCCGCCATACCAATACTCATTTGACGGAAATATTCGGGATTGTCTCCCCAAATATGTGCCACCATTGGCTGTTCATCTTCTGTAAAAATCAAACGGCCTCTCACACTTTTCATGCCCTCTGGATGACAATAGCTATCCGAGTTTGTAAACTCTGTGAAAAATACGTCCGGTTTACCGGCTTCACTTACTACATGACGAAAAACAACATCCGTCACATCTTCCATTGGTGCAAGTACAAAAAATGGTCGTGGTAAATCACGCCAAAAATTATCTATCATTTCAAACTCAATTCCTCTCAATATGGATACAACTTTAAACTCTCGGTCATAAAATATAAAGCCGAATGTTCCACTTCTTTTACACTTATATCATGCTCAATAACTGATTATCAAACACAAATACATATGACATTTATAATTTGTAAAAATCAGCTATGTTTATTTTAACGAAAATCGGTCCTTATAAACAAAAAGGCAGATGGCATAGTTTTTTGAACTGAACCCCGAATAGTGGACACTTTATTCCAAAAACATAAAAAAGCAATTCAAGAAAACGGTTAATTTATCATAAAGCAATCGAATTATAACCCTTTGATATCAAACCCACGTTCTTGAACTGCCTATTATAATGTTCTGATACCAATTATGAGGTGTATAATTTTCATCACATATATCAAAAGTAACCTCTTCTATTCAAGCATAAGATTCAACCAAAACCCTTCCATGCTTACACAAAAAGGATGGAATATTCACTCCATCCTTTCAGAGTTCTATCATTCACTAATCAATTACCCGAGCAACATCCCTACCACAAGTCTTGCACTTCCCCTTCAATACAGGGGCATATTCCCCCTCTTGTATCGTGTACTTCACAATTGTCGTTACACCACAATTGCCACAAAATACGTTTTTCACGAGCATTTCTCTGATATCTTTCGGGATAGAGAGCCATTTTTTTGCTGCGTCCATTATGATCGCTCCTTTAGAGTTAGTTTCGTAACAACCTCCACATGCGTCGAATGCGGGAACATATCCACAGGTTGAATCTCCTGTGTTTGATAGCCCCCATCCTCCAAAATTCGAAGGTCACGTGCAAGTGTAGCTGGATTACAGGACACATAAACAACACGCTTAGGACGTTGCTCTAAAATCGTCTGAAGAAGCGCCTCATCGCAGCCTTTGCGTGGTGGATCAACTACTAAAACATCCGCTTCTTTGCCTTCCTTATACCAACGTGGAATGACTTCTTCTGCTGGCCCAGCCTCGAAATACGTATTTGTAAACCCATTTAGTGCTGCATTGCGTTTTGCATCTTCAATCGCTTGTGGGACAATTTCTACACCCATAACAGCCTTTGCTTGTTGTGCAAGGAATAATGAAATTGTGCCGATACCACAGTAAGCATCAATTACTCGTTCATCGCCTTGTAAGTTAGCGTAGTCTAATGCTTGTTTGTATAGAACTTCCGTTTGCTCAGGGTTTACTTGATAAAATGAACGGGCTGAAATTTCAAAGCGAACATCGCCAATTGTATCAATAATAACGTCCTTGCCCCACAAATTTACGGTTTCATCACCGAAAATAACGTTCGTTTTGTCGCTATTAACGTTTTGCATAATCGATGTGACATTCGGGACAAGCTTCTGAATTGTCGCAACAGCAGCATCTTTTTGCGGGAATTTTTTCTTTTTAGTTACGAGAACAACCATCACTTCACCAGTTGCTCGTGCCTTACGAACAACTACGTGGCGCAGCATTCCCTCATGCGATAATTCGTTGTATGGTCGAACTCCGATTGCCGCTAGTTCCTTTTTCAAACCTGCAAGAATAGCATCGGCTTCCCCAGTCTGAATTAAGCATCGCTCCATATCCACAATGCTATGAGACTTCGTTTTGTAGAAACCAGCAATTGCTTGTCCTGCTTCATTTGAGGAGAAAGGTATTTGCGCTTTATTACGGTAATGCCAAGGCTCTTCCATGCCCTTCACTGGTAGAACAGGCGCATCAATTTTTCCAATGCGCTGCATAACATTACGCACCATGTTTTCTTTCCATTTTAACTGTCCTTCATAAGACAGGTGCTGTAATTGGCAGCCACCACATTGTTTAAAATATTCACAAGGCGCATCTACACGATCTGATGATGGTTCGAGAATTTCTACGACCTTTGCAAAGCCATAGTTTTTTAACGTTTTTACAACATGTACTTCCGCCGTTTCACTAGGAAGTGCACCTTGGATAAATAATGGATAGCCATCGACCTTTGCGACGCCATTGCCATCATGTGTTAAATCTTCTATATAAACTGTTAGTCGGTCATTCTTTTTCACGGGTGCTGACATTCGTACATCCTCCATTTCAATCTCTTTATTGTAGCATGTTGAGGCGGATGAAAAAAGAACTTGGCTTCATATTAGGCTCAAATGTGGTCGGCTCTCCTTCTAGACTGATCAGGTAAGACAAGCTCTCTTCAAACTGATCACCTTTACATGAGTAGAAAAAAGAGCCGCTATTCGCGACTCTTCCCCTCTTTCCTTACTGTATGGTAATCTCTAGGTGCCCACCAGAAAGCAGCAACTACACCTAGAATGACGACTATAAATGGTGCATAAAAAATCAAAAAACTTGTCATAGTTGTATCCCTCCTATGCGTGATTGTCTTCTTTTCCTGTCACATAATTTTTGTTGAAAAGGAATAATTTCAACAATAAGAACAGTGATGGAATAAGCAGACATAGTCCCAAAACAAATGCAATAACGAGCGCAATCGCCATTTGTGTACTTGTAAAGCTATCGTAAATTGTTAAATACGGATACAGTAAATATGGATATTGGGCAATTCCATATGCAAAGAATGCCACTGCAAATTGGGCAATTAATAGACTAACCGCTAGACCGTAATTTTTTCGCATCCATATTAACACTACAGTAATAATAAACAGCACGGCAGATATGGCAAACATCCACCATAAATTAACCATGTTATTGTAACTTTCACGGTTAATAAATTTCATTTCGTACATAATACCGAGCGCACTCACCATTAACGGTATTGCCCAAGCAAGTGCGTATTTTCGCATTAAATTTGTAGCTTCTCGATCCTTTGCTTTATGTGCATACCAAGTTAAAAACACGGCTGAAATATAAAGTACAGCTGCAATGCTCAACACGACAATACTCCAAGCAAACGGGCTCTTATACAACGTCCAATAATTCAAGACTGGTTGCCCGTCAACAAGATCAACATAGCCACCAGCAGCAATCGCGAATACAACAGAGAGTGAGGCAGGAATGAGTAATCCTGATATACCATACGTTAACGTGTAACCGATATGTCCACGCGCGCCATATGATTCAAATGCATAGTAGGAGCCTCGTATCGCAAGAAGCACTAGCGAAATACTAACTGGAACAAGTAAAATCGTTCCATAATAGAAAGCTGTTTGTGGGAAAAATCCAACAATCCCAACAAAGAAGAATACTAAAAAGACATTAGTAACTTCCCAAACTGGTGATAAATAGCGTTTAATAATATTCGTTAAAATGTGATTTTTTCCGATGAGTAAGCTGTAGGCATTAAAAAAGCCTGCACCAAAATCGATTGAAGCTACGATGACATAACCAAATAGGAAAATCCATAGAACTGAAATACCTAAAATTTCTAATGTCATAAGATGTCACCGCCTTTTTCTTCATGGCGATCTTCTATTTCACGCTCAATTGGATTCTTTTTGAACATACGAACTAAAACTACAATACTTCCTATTCCCAATACAATATACACACCTGCAAACAACACCAGCATTAAATCCACATGGTTACTCGTTGTGGCTCCTTCTGGTGTTCGCATTAATCCACGTAATATCCAAGGCTGCCGTCCCACTTCTGCAAGCCACCACCCTGCTTCAATTGCAATAATGGAAAGTGGTCCACCTGCCACAACAATCCATCTAAACCAACGCGTATGAATAAACTGCCAATCACGTGCTTTCCCGGTTACGTAAAGCAGTGAAACGAGTGCCATGAACATGCCAATAAACACCATGATATTGAAGAGGTAATGAATATATAGTGGTGGTCGATCTTCTTTTGCAAATTGATCTAATCCAATTACCTCTGCATTTGGATTATTATGTGCTAAAACACTCAAAGCATAAGGTACTTTAATAGCATATTTTACTTCTTCACCATTTAATACACCAAAGAGTATAAGGGAAGCTTTGTCTCCCGTTTCAAAATGCCACTCAGCTGCAGCTAATTTCTCAGGCTGATATTCAGCTAAATATTTTCCTGAAAAGTCTCCAATAATCGCCGCTGCAATAGAGAAAATCAAACCAATCTTCATAAGTAGTAGTAAAGATTTTTTATGGTATATATGCTTAGAACCTCTAAGTAGACGGTATCCTGCAATAGATGCTAATACGAACGCGGACGTCATGTAGGCTGTAACGAGAACATGTGCTACCTTTGTCGGCATCGCTGGATTAAACATCGCTAAAAAAGGTTGAATATTTACAAGCTGTCCGTCTACAATGTCAAATCCTTGTGGTGCATTCATAAACGCATTGACAATTGTAATAAACACAGCTGACATCGATGCACCAACAGCAACCGGAATTAATAGTAGCATATGCTTTTTCTGACTATCGAAGCGATCCCAAGTATATAAGTAGATGCCTAGGAAGATGGCTTCAAAGAAAAATGCGAACGTTTCCATGAAAAGTGGTAATGCAATCGTTTGGCCAGCAAGCTGCATAAAATTCGGCCATAGTAAAGACAACTGTAAGCCAATTGCTGTCCCTGTTACAACTCCGACGGCAACTGTAATAACAAAGCCGCGCGCCCAACGTCTTGCCATTAAAATATAGTGCTCATCATTCTTTTTATACCCAGTCCATTGTGCGATCATAATCATTAATGGGACACCAACACCAATCGTTGCATAAATAATATGGAACGATAAAGTTAGCTCCGTTAATGCTCTACTCCAAAAGACTGCTGATTCATTCACCATTTCATTGCCCCCTAACCTCCAAATATTCTTCCAAGTATGGAAAGTAGCATGATAATTGCAACACCAAAGCTTAGCCAAATGAGCTTTCTTTCCTGTGACTTATACAACGGCAACACTTCCTTTCCCTTATCCTTACCCCCATTTTCCACTATTGCAACGAAAAAAACCTTTATAATGGACCGGATTTTCGGCCTATTATAAAGGTTTCAAATTTTGTTCAAGTATTATACTCACATTTGCCAAACATTTTTCTTAATTCATTCACAATACCATTTAAAGGATAATAATGTTCATATATATGAATTTTAACCCATTAATATGAATCATCACCAAAACATGTAATTGATTTCCGTTCCGACTTGGCGCTTTATAGCTGCCGCTTCGCTTTCGCGCAGAGCTTCCTGAGGGCGTCCAGCCGTAACGAAGATCAACTTATTTACATAGTAAACGTTTTATCAAAAGTTACTCACAACTTTAAGTGATGAACCATTAATCTCCACAAAAATTCGATTAAACAGGACTCTACCTAAAATTAAGCAGAGTCCTTTTTATGTTTATTGGATACGGTCTTCCTCACGCATATCTGCTAGTGGAACAAAAATTTCAATATGACGCTTTAAGTTTTCAAATGTTGCAGGCGCGTCCCCACCATACTCACCATCTAGGTTTAAATGAATTTCATCTTCAGTAGATACTTTGACGACACTTGCCTTTTTATAAATTACACGATCATCATTTAAATGCTCGCCTCTTAATGCCATCGCAGCAAGCTGAATAAATTCAGGCAGGTTTACTTTTTTCAATACGATTAAAGTAAAGTAGCCATCATTAATACTTGCATCTGGTGCAAGTTTTTCAAAGCCGCCCACCGAATTTGTTAAACCACATAAAAACATCATGGCATCCCCATCAAACACTTCGCCATCGTATTCAATACGCATGTGAGAAGCTTTAATCGATGGGATCATTTCCACTGCTTTTAAGTAATAAGCTAACTGTCCTAGCATTGTTTTCATTTTACTCGGCACTTCATAAGTTAATTCTGTAATACGTCCGCCAGCAGCAATATTGATGAAATAGCGTTCCCCATTTAATAAACCAACATCTACTGGTAACGATTCCCCTTTAATAATAATGTCAACGGCAGCTTCGATATTTCGAGGAATGTGCACAGCACGGGCAAAGTCATTCGTTGTGCCCATCGGAATTAAACCTACTTTCGGCCGGTTCTCAAATGGACTTACACCTGCAACAACTTCGTTTAATGTGCCATCTCCACCAACTGCAATAATTATATCAAAGCCACGTTCTACTGCATTTTTTGCAGCAATGGTCGCATCGCCTTCACAGGTTGTTGCGTGACAAGATGTCTCATAGCCTGCTACCTCTAATTTTGCCAATACTTCTGGTAGATGCTTTTTAAACACTTCACGCCCAGATGTAGGATTATAAATGATTCTTGCTCGTTTCATAACATACCTTCCTGCTTCATAAGATTCTATTTCTTCCAACGAATTATTCTTTTAATTGTTGCATTGAAGTCAACAATAGCAAGGCATGTCCTCATTTTTCTGACATGCAGCCTTGTGATTTACAATTATTGCAATGCAGCTTTTACTTGCTTTTTAAAATCCTCGTAAACATATGTCCAATATGATTTATTCGTCATATTCTCTTCACGAATTTCTGCATATAGCGCTTTTTGTGCATCTTCAAATGTAGGATCTTCTTTATCAGGCAAAGTAGCTCGTTTACTAACTACTAGTTCCTGTAATTCTGGTGCTCGTGGTCCCCATTTTCCAGCGACCTGACCAGCATCATCTAATAAAATATAAACTGGAATTGCACGGCCACCGTTTGTTAAATAACGATCAATCAAATCTGTATCCGCATCACGTAATACTGCGCGCATGTCTAGTTCTGCTGCCTCTGCAACTCGGCGAATGATTGGATTGTTTAACATTGCGTCCCCGCACCAGTCCTCAGTAATTGTTAATATTTTTGGTTGCTTATTCTTCAATAGTTCGATAAAGCCATCGTTTAATGGCACTTCGAAACCATCATAAATAAGGAAGCTTTCCTCTTTTAACGTCGTCATATGATCCATATATTGTTGAATTGAAATCGCATCATTGAAATATTGTTGTTCAGTTTTCATTGATAGACCTCCTTAAGTTTTTATCATGTTCTATTCTATATTTTGCTATGAATACTCCATTTAGACAACTATAAAGTGCTAATTTGGTATTTTTTAGTTCTTTTCTCTATAAAATCGAGTTTATTTCCGTTCCTACTGAGCTTTTATCGCCCAGCCTCTACTCAAAAAATATCTAGAATTTTTGTAGACTTGCGCTTTTTTATAAATTAGCATCAAGCCTGTTATACTTTACTCGTAAAGGTCATTTATTGTTATAGATGCCCCTAAAGATTCTTTAGTATGTATTAATTTTTAAATATAAAAGGCCAAGAAAGCAAATTTACTTTCTTGACCTTCCGTTGCAATTGCAATTAACGTTTTGCAATTTCTTGTTGTAATAATTTATTGACCATAGGTGGGTTCGCTTGACCTTTAGTTGCTTTCATAATTTGACCAACTAAGAAGCCGATAGCGCGATCCTTACCGTTTTTGAAGTCTTCGATCGATTGTGCATTGTTGTCTAGAACTTCTGTAACGATAGCAAGTAAAGCACCTTCATCAGAAATTTGAACTAAACCTTTTGCTTTAACGATTTCTCCTGCAGAACCGCCATTTTCTACTAATTCAGCAAATACCTTTTTACCGATTTTAGAAGAAATTGTACCGTCAGTGATTAGTTTCACCATTTCCGCAAGGTTTTCTGGCGTTAATGCAGTATCTTTAAGGTCTTTTTGTTCTGCATTTAAGTATGCAGAAACATCACCCATAAGCCAGTTTGCTGAAAGTTTTGCATCCGCATCTTTAGCTACCATCGCCTCGAAGAAGTCTGAGATTTCTTTTGAAATAACAAGAACTCCTGCGTCGTATGGCGTTAAGCCTAATTCTTCAACATAGCGTTTTTTACGAGCATCTGGAAGCTCTGGAATTTCTGCTTTTACTCGTTCTAACCATTCATCATCGATTGATAGACGAACTAAATCTGGCTCTGGGAAGTAACGATAATCGTCTGTTCCTTCTTTAACACGCATAAGAATTGTTTTACCTGTTTTTTCATCGAAGCGGCGAGTCTCTTGCTCAATTACCCCACCTGAAAGAAGGACATCTGCTTGGCGTAATTCCTCGTGCTCTAAACCACGGCGAACATAGTTGAAAGAGTTAAGGTTTTTAAGCTCTGTCTTTGTACCAAATTCTTCTTGACCATATGGACGAATTGAAATGTTGGCGTCACAACGAAGTGAACCTTCTTCCATTTTACAGTCCGATACATCTGAATATTGGATGATTGATTTTATTTTTTCAAGATACGCATACGCTTCATTTGGCGTGCGAATATCTGGCTCAGAAACGATTTCTACAAGTGGTGTACCTTGACGGTTAAAGTCAACTAAAGAGTGGTCGCCACTGTGAGACAGTTTACCAGCATCTTCTTCCATATGAAGACGTGTAATACCAATACGTTTTGTATAACCATCTACTTCGATATCAACCCAGCCGTTTTTACCGATTGGTTTATCGAATTGGGAAATTTGATAAGCTTTCGGATTATCTGGATAGAAGTAGTTTTTACGGTCAAATTTTGTTTCTTGTTCGATTTCCATGTTTAGTGCAAGTGCCGCACGCATTGCGAAATCTACAACATTTTTATTAAGTACAGGTAGGACACCAGGATAGCCTAGGTCGATAACTGTAGTATTTGTATTTGGTTCAGCACCGAAGTGAGCTGGTGCTGGTGAGAAGATTTTTGAGTTCGTCTTTAACTCAACGTGTACTTCTAAACCAATGACTGTTTCAAAGTTCATGTTATTTTCCCTCCCAAATTTGAGGAACTTGTTTATGGAACTCCGTTGCTTGTTCAAAAGCATGAGCTACACGGTAAATTGTTGCTTCATCGAAATATTTACCGATAATTTGTAAGCCTAGTGGTAGACCATTTTCAATACCACATGGGATTGAGATGGCTGGTACACCAGCTAAGTTCATAGGAATCGTTAAAATATCATTTGCATACATCGTCATTGGATCATCAACGTTTTCACCAATTTTAAATGCTGGTGTAGGAGAAGTTGGTCCAATGATTACGTCAAAGTCTTCGAATACTTTGTCGTAGTCTGCTTTGATAAGTGTACGTGCTTGTTGAGCTTTTTTGTAGTAAGCATCATACGTACCTGCACTTAGCGAGTAAGTACCAAGCATGATACGACGTTTTACTTCATCGCCAAAGCCTTGTGCACGTGTTTCTTTATAAAGGTCCATCAAATTATTAACGTTTTCTGCACGGAAACCATAACGGATACCGTCAAAACGAGAAAGGTTAGAAGACGCTTCAGAAGAAGACAGAATATAGTAAGCTGCAAGTGCATATTTCGAGTGAGGAAGCGATACTTCTTCTACTGTAGCACCTAAGCCTTTTAATACTTCTAATGCATCAAGCACTGATTGACGTGCTGCTTCGCCAACACCTTCACCAAGGAATTCTTTTGGCACAGCGATACGTAATCCTTTTACGTCACCAGTAAGTGCTGCTGCGTAGTTTGGTACTTCTACGTCTGCAGAAGTTGAATCGTTAGCATCTAATCCTGCGATTGCTTCAAGTAAAAGGGCATTGTCTTCAACATTACGTGTAATTGGTCCGATTTGGTCTAAAGAAGATGCAAATG
The DNA here is from genome assembly GCF_056322905.1 of Lysinibacillus sp. G1-3. NCBI lineage: Bacteria > Bacillati > Bacillota > Bacilli > Caryophanales > Bacillaceae > Lysinibacillus > Lysinibacillus sp. G1-3. The sequence goes on along the minus strand of NZ_JBWHYQ010000023.1, from coordinate 27,490 downwards.
CAACTAGACCAAAACGAGATACACGGCCATATGTAGGCTTCATCCCTACAACACCGCAATAAGCAGCTGGTTGACGGATTGAACCACCTGTATCAGAACCAAGTGAGAATGGTACTTCACCTGCTGCTACTGCTGCTGCAGACGCACCTGAAGATCCACCTGGTACGTGGTTTAAGTTCCATGGATTTTTTGTTGTTTTATAGTATGAGTTTTCATTTGAAGAACCCATTGCAAACTCGTCCATGTTTAATTTACCGATAGTGACCATACCTGCGTCACGTAGCTTTTTAACTACTGTTGCATCGTAAATTGGCATAAAGCCTTCTAAAATTTTAGAAGCACAAGTTGTTTCTAAGCCTTCTGTCACGATGTTGTCTTTAACACCGATAGGAAGACCGAAAAGTGGTCCACGCTCTTCAAATGGTACTTTATCCATTTCAGCTGCTTGTGCAGTTGCTTTTTCTTCATTTGAAGCAAGGAAAGCTTGTACATCGCCGTCAAGCTTCGCCACACGTTCGAATGCTTCTTTTGTTAAATCAGCGATTGTTAAGTTACCCGCTTTAATATCAGCTTGTAGCTCCTTCGCTGAACGTTCAAATAACGTCATGAGGAATCCTCCTATGTTTTAGTATTACATGATAGCTGGTACTTTTACTTGACCATCTTCTTGTTCTTTTACGTTTAACATCATTACTTCACGGTCTAAACCTTTTGTTGCCACATCTTCACGCATTACGTTTACTAGTGGTAAAACGTGAGTCGTTGGTTCAACATTCGTTGTATCTAACTCGTTTAGTTGCTCTGCGAAGTCAGTAATTTTACCAAGCTGTTCAGCAAATTTCTCTGCTTCCTCTTCCGTAATTGCAAGACGTGCTAAGTTTGCCACGTGCTTAACTTCTTCTTTTGTTAATTTTGCCATTTTTCACACCTCCGAATACTCATTCAATTCATTGCTTTTGTCGATAACAATAGGGTTGAATAAAGTTAACCATGCAAATAATCATAACATTTTTCATATTAAAAATCACAACTTTCACCAAAAATAAAGAAACTTTCACTACTATGACGAAGTGTCGTCTTTATGGACTGTTTTTAGAGTCCTCCATTAAGACTTTCCTCTTTGTGAGCAGAGCAACGATCGCGTTGTTGTGCTTTCTTATGTATCCTTGAGGAGTCTATCCATTTTTGCTTTTCTATCCATCATTTCGGGGAGGCTTTCCGTCGTTTCGATTGTTCTTTCCGTCGCTTTTAACCCATATTCATCCCATCAAAAAAATATAGTCAGCACAAGGCTGACTATATTTTTAATAGATATGGACGTATGGTTCTTTTTCGTTGGCATTCTTCACGATTAATGCCTCTGGACCATTCATTGAAGTGACGCTTACTTCAACATGAATGTTATTAAATTGATTGATTAGAACACCTGTTAAATATTGAGTGAATCCAATAATTTCAAGTTTACTGAAAAATTGGATGGGTATTTCAATCGATAACTTTTGAATTTTTTTATTTTGGTAGAAGCCTGTTCCTACTACACTAGTATAGTTTGAAAAATACTTATCTACATCTTGTTTAAAATTCTCAAAGTTTTTACTATCATCACGGTATACATCCTGTGATTCACTCGTAGGGAACAGTACATATTCTTCGTCCATAGCTTTCCAATCCGTTACCTCGTTTTGTCCAGCTTTAGCTACGCCATAGTTAAAATACGTTCCTGGAATAATATCATTACGCGCTTTTTGTTTAAATAAACCTACTACAATCGGTACATCTTTCAATTCATCTTGGGTTCTTAGACGAGACACTATTTCTGAGGCCATCTTCTTCCCTTGCTCAATCAGTTCTGCCTCCGAAATTGGTTTCTCATAGTATTCCCCATACGTTTCTTTTTGATAGTAATAAATAGAGTTTAAGGCAAGTCCTATCGAAATACCGCTTAATTTTACTTTGTTATCACTAGTTTTTGTTAAATAATTTTGCTCAACAATATGTGATAAATAGATTGGGGCCTTTGTTGCACGTTCCTCTGCCGGCATTGAGTCCGTCGTTGGAGGATTTAAGCCGTCCTTCTCTTTTGAACTACGGGCAAGCCAATTTTTTACTGTGTTTTCCGCTAAATATTGTCCTTCTTGGAAGAAATAGTTTTCCGTGTCGAACTCATTTTGAGAAAGACGCATTAAACCTGTTTCAACTTCCTTCATATCATATTTTGTAAAAATATTTGAAACTACTAATCCCCTGCTAGCACTTTCTTTATAGGGTGTTAGCGTTCTATAATATGATTTATCAATCTGTAAGCTTGGAATAATTGTTGTTTCCGCTTTTTCCTGTTGCGTCTCCTGTGTTAGCTCTGTCTCCTTCTTATCCGAAGGCACACAGCCGACTAGCATTGCAGCAGCGATAATTGCTGGAATGAGTCGAAATGACTTCATTATTTTAGTACTCCTTTACTGATGTTCAGATTTTGCTTGACGAATTGTTCATACCTGCCTGTGGACAGAAGGAGACATTTATAAAATGCCTCTACTTTCCATCAAGTAAATAAGTTAATTCATCTTTTTCAATTTTAATAGTATCCATTATTGGACAAGGTTAAATTGTTCGATCAGGCGATCTTCATTCCAAACTTCAATACCTAACTGCTCGGCTTTTGTTAGTTTAGAACCCGCATCTGCTCCTGCAATAACAAGATCAGTTTTTTTGCTGACACTGCCTGTAACAATACCACCTAACTCTTCTATTTTCGCCTTTGCTTCGTTACGTGTCAATTGCTCAAGTTTACCAGTTAATACGATTGTTTTTCCTGCAAGAGGATTATCCCCTACAGCTACCTCTACCTTTTTACCTTTATACGTCATATTGACACCTACTTCAGCAAGGCGCCCGATGACTGCACGTGCATCCTCATTTGAAAAATACTCGACAAGTGATGAAGCCATTTTATCGCCGATTTCATGAATTGCTACTAATTGCTCCTCTGTTGCTGCCATCACCGCTTCCATCGTTTCAAACTCCTCTGAAACAATTTTCGCTGCTTTTTCACCAACATGTCGTATCCCTAATCCAATTAGTAAACGCTCCATCGAATTTTCTTTGGAAGCCTGAATAGCACTGACTAAATTCGTAGCCGATTTTTCTCCCATACGCTCAAGCTCGACAAGCTGTTCTACAGTTAAGTGATACAAATCAGAAATATCATGAATTAAATCTGCACGTAATAATTGCTCAACGACCTTATCACCAAGTCCGTCAATATTCATCGCATTACGCGATACAAAATATTTAATGCTCTCCGCGATTTGTGCAAAACATGCAGGATTTACACAACGTAAGGCCACTTCCCCTTCAATTCGAATAAGTTCGCTATCACAAACAGGACAATTTTCAGGCATTACATACCGAACTGAGTCCTCAGGTCGCTGCTCCAGTATTACACCGACAACTTGTGGAATAATATCTCCGGCTTTTCGGATAATGACTGTATCCCCTAGACGAATATCTTTATCACGAATTAAATCCTCATTGTGTAATGATGCACGTTGAACCGTCGTACCTGCCACTTGAACAGGCGATAATATAGCAGTTGGTGTAACAACCCCTGTTCGCCCAACCGTTAAATCAATATCAAGTAATGTTGTGACTACTTCCTCAGCAGGGAATTTATAAGCAATTGCCCAACGTGGACTCTTTGCTGTATAACCTAGCTCATCCTGCTGGGCATAACGATCCACCTTAATGACAATACCGTCAATTTCATAGGCTAAATTCGGACGGTTTTCAGTCCATTTTCCGATAAATGCTAGTACCTCTTCAATCGTTGAGCAGCGTTGACGCTCTTTGTTTGATGGGAAACCTAGTCCCTCTAAATAATCAAGCATCTCTGCATGACCGTCAATACCATATGCCTCACCATCTCCCCCAATTGCATAAATAAAGGTAGATAGTTGACGACTCGCTGCTATTTTAGGATCTAACTGGCGTAAAGAGCCTGCAGCCGCATTTCTCGGATTTGCAAATAATTCTTCTCCATTTTCAGAACGAAGAGAATTCAATTTTTCAAATGATTTTTTAGGCATATACGCCTCACCACGTACTTCAATTGTAAGTGGCTCCTTCAATCGAAGTGGTATTGCTCGAATCGTTTTTAAATTTGCTGTAATATCTTCCCCTACAACACCGTCTCCTCGTGTTGCTCCTTGTACAAAAACGCCGTTTTCGTATTTTAAAGAAATAGCAAGACCATCGATTTTCAGCTCGCAAACATAGGAGAATTTATCACCGATTGCTTGACGCACTTTACGGTCAAATTCACGTAAGTCTTCTTCATTAAAAGCGTTTGATAGACTTAGCATAGGGTAATCATGTGTCACTTTTTTAAAGCCTTCTACCACCGCTCCGCCAACACGCTGTGTCGGTGAATCTGGATAAATAAGTGACGGATTCGCTTCCTCTAACGCAATAAGTTCATGTAATAATTGATCATAAACACTATCTGCTACGACAGGTTTATCCAACACATAATAGGCATGACCATATTCATGTAACAATTTATTTAATTCAACAACGCGCTGTTCAATTTCGTTCATTTAAGTTCCCCCGGTTACCCTTTATCAATAGGCGCAAATTGTGCTAGTAATCGCTTAATACCAATAGGTTGTGGAAAGGCAATATCTAGCTCTGTACTATCACCCTCACCTTTTACACTAACAACCATACCTGTTCCCCATTTTTTATGGATTGCTTTGTCTCCAGCCTTCCAGCCAAATTGGTCTCCACCAGTTGTTTGTAAACGAGCTGTTGCAGGCTGTGTTTTCTGAATTGCTCCAAGTGTACGCTTTTGATAGCCGCCCGCTGAACGATTGCTAGAGGCAAACGGAACTTCAGGCTTCGCACCACCTTTGGAAATCGATTGTGTAATATCCTCCGAAATTTCACCTAAGAAACGCGAGACATTGTTATAGCTAGAACGACCAAAAATCGTACGACTTTGTGCACTCGTTAAATATAAACGTTCTTCTGCACGTGTTATACCTACGTACGCTAAACGACGTTCCTCCTCCATTTCATCCATATCATCAAGTGAACGAGAATGCGGGAAGATATTTTCCTCCATTCCAATGATAAAGACGATTGGGAATTCTAAGCCCTTTGCAGCATGCATTGTCATTAAAATAATATTGCCCTTCGATGCATCATCTTTATCAAGTGCATCAATATCTGCAATTAGCGCTAAATCTGTTAAAAAGGCAACTAAGCTCTTATCATCACTACGCTCCTCGAAAGCCTTTGTTACAGATAAAAATTCTTCAATGTTTTCTAAGCGGCTTTCTGCTTCAATCGTCTTTTCGTTTTGTAGCATTGCACGATAACCAGATTTGTCAATGACCTGCTCTACAATTTCTGTCACCGATAAATATTCTTGCATCTCTGTAAAACCTTTAATCATCGCATAAAATTGATCAGCTGAGTTAGCAGCCTTCCCTGTAAGCCCCATGAATACAAGATCATTCATGGCATCAAAAATTGAGCGCTCTTGATCAATCGCATAGCGCGCCATTTTTTCAAAGGAAGTTGCACCTATACTACGCTTTGGTTCATTAATAACACGAGCAAGTGATAAATCATCATCATTATTGGCAATAAGACGCAAGTAGGCAAGTAAATCCTTAATCTCTTTACGATCATAGAACTTAGTACCACCAACTATTTGATAAGACATATTAGACTTAACAAGCACTTCCTCCATCACACGAGACTGCGCATTTGTACGATAGAGTATTGCAAAGTCATCAAATGAACGATTTTCTTTTTGAATATGCTGTTGGATTGTTTGTACAACGAATTGTGCTTCCTCTTGCTCGTTATACGCTTTGTACAATACGATTTTTTCACCCTCAGCATTTTCTGTACGCAGTTCTTTTGGATAACGTGTTGTATTATTTTGAATGACGTCATTTGCTGCTTGTAGGATGCGTTTTGTTGAGCGATAATTTTGCTCAAGCATAATGACCTTAGCACTTGGATAATCCTTTTCGAATGAAAGAATATTGCCAATGTCCGCACCACGCCAACGATAAATCGATTGGTCAGAATCACCTACAACACAAATATTTTTAAATTTCTTGGCAAGCATCTGAACAAGTAAATATTGAGATTTATTCGTATCTTGATATTCATCTACATGGATATATTGAAATTTATTTTGATAGTATTCAAGCACTTCTGGTACACGCTTGAATAATGTAATAGTCGTCATAATTAAATCATCAAAATCGAGTGATTGATTGCGGCGTAGTCTTTTTTCATACCCTTTATAAACTCGGGCGATCGTTTGTTCGTAAGGATTATTTTCATTGATTTGACCCGCATAATCGTCTGCAGCTATACATTCGTTTTTTGCCGAACTAATCGCATTTAAAATCGCACGCGGTTCAAAACGTTTCGTGTCAATATTTTCATCCTTCATAACATTTTTAACAACTGATAGCTGATCAGTTGAATCTAAAATTGAAAAGTTACGTGATATCCCTAGCTGATCAATATTGCGTCGTAAAATTCGCACACACATGGAGTGGAAGGTCGATACCCACATACTATCGCCAGTTCCATTACCGAGAATGCCATCTATACGCTCTCGCATTTCACGTGCAGCTTTATTTGTAAATGTGATTGCTAAAATCTTTGATGGATATACCTCTTTTTCGATGACTAGGTATGCAATACGATGTGTCAATACACGTGTTTTCCCTGATCCAGCACCCGCCATAATTAGAAGCGGTCCTTCAGTTGTTTTAACCGCATTTTCCTGCTCAGTGTTCATACCTGCTAATAAGTTTTTCGTTAACTGCTCCATTTCGCACCGCCTTACAAACATTTGTTCTTAGATTATATCGTATTTTTTACAGCCTTAACAGTCGCAAGTGCAGCTTTTAAATCTTCGTAAATAATATTACCAACTACTACTGTATCTGCATATTTTGCCATTTCTGCTGCTTGCTTAGCAGATGTAATGCCGCCACCGTAAAACAGTCGGGTATTTTTCAGTTCATTTTTAACAGCACTTACAACCTCAATATCACCATAAGTACCGCTATACTCTACATAAAATACAGGTAATCTAAAGAAATTTTCAGCCATACGTGCGTAGGCAACAACATCATCAATGGAAATATCGGTTTTCGCCTTCGTTACTTCCGCTACTTTACAAGTCGGGTTTAAAATACAATAACCTTCAGCTACTAGTTCATCCCATACCATAATATCTCCATATTCTTTAATTGCTTCATGGTGTAGATTTTTAATCCACTTTGGATCATCACTATTTAACACGGTTGGAATGAAATAATAGTCATAACCTGGTGTTACCGAATCAATATTAGAAATTTCAAGCGCTATCGGTACTTCAAAGCGTCTTACACGAACAAGCAAATCTAATACGCCATCTAAAGTTACATTGTCTGTTCCGCCAACTATAATAACATCTGTCCCTGATTCACAAATTCTTTCTAGTTCCTCATCTGAGATTTCCTTAGCTGGGTCAAGCTTGAACACATGTCTCCATTCTAAATAATCCATCTATTTTACCACCTATCATTTTCTATCTATTCGTTTACAAGTATAGCTTATGACTGTCTACAAAAAAATGAAAAAGACTGAGCAGAACCTCTACCCAGCCTCTTTACCTACTATTCTTTTGGTGCTTGAAATGGCTTTTCATCTGGATACAAACGACCTAACATTTCATCATATGTATCGTTCCCATAATCAAAGCAACGACGTACACGCGAAATAGTTGCTGTACTTGCACCTGTTTCCTTTTTAATGGATTCGTAGGTTTTCTTTAATCGTAGTAAATGCGCAACCTCAAAGCGTTGTGCTAACGATTGAATTTCACTAATCGTACATAAATCATCAAAAAACTTATAGCATTCTTCGATGTCTTTCAGCTCTAACACTGCTTTAAATAATTGATCTGTTTGATGCCCACGAATTTTTTCGATTTGCATGCAATCTTCCTCCCTTTAAGGCTGCGTTTTCACCATTGCTTTTAACCCTGGTGAGGTTGGTATGAAGTGAACCCAAGACTTCCCTGGTACTAGCTTCACAAGTTCCCCAGACTCTTCTACAGCCATTGGTATTCCATTAATATTAGCCCATTTGACTTCTCTCATATAGCCATTTTGAAATACATACGCATTTCCACCAGAAGTTAAATCAATTTCTTGGCGCCCCTCATTATCAATCGTTCGATGTTTCATTTCAAAAAATAGAACATTTGCAATTGATAATGTGTCGCTTGTTAACATATCCTTTGTGTCTACGCCAGCCGATTGTCGTCCATAACGATTACTTTGATGATCATACAAATACGAATTATGGAAATACTCACTATTTCCGTAGGTAACGTCAACTCGACTTGTTTCAATGCCTATTTTACCACGTTCATCGGGTTCATAAAAAGCCTGACTTACTTTTTCACGGTAACTCATTGAAGCGTTCACTTTTTCCGCTCCATTTACTATATTTTCAGACGTAATATATGAGTTGTGTGGAGCAACACGATCTTTTGAACGTTTAAAAAGTGTCCCATCATAATCCATGCCATTTATATTGTCGACTACATTATTAGTAAGCATCGATTTTGCCTCAGGGCTATAGCCGTGTGCTACATAAAATGCATCAAAGCCTTTTGCAAGATCAATAAAATAAGAACGAGCACTACGAACTGGCCCTACAGTTTCTGGCAGTTCACTTTGATACACTGCTAATAAACGCGTAACATCGCCTTCAGCTAGCATTTCATAAATAATATCCGCCGCTTCAATTCCTGATTGCGGACGTGCTTTCGGATGATTATTAATTGTAACCATAATTGGGCGTTGCGTAATTTCTTCCTTCACAGCTTCACCTGTTAACGGAGCAACCTTATCCCCTTTTTGAGCAGGCTCTTCAATAGCAGTTTCTTCATCAACCTTGTTCGTATCGTCTTCCTTTACTTCCGACGAATCTTTAGAACATCCTCCTATCAACAAAGTACTAAAAGCCATTGCGATAAATAGTTTCTTCGATTTGAACACAAGCATTACTCTCCTTTAATCAATTACAACTAACTGTAATTGTTGTGGCTATACCATAAGGAAGCTTCAACTAGCGCATCACTGCTGGTAATAATAACTTATTCTTCATAACATCAAAAATCCCTTTTGGTGTTATCCGAATATATGGTAAATGTGTAGATTGTAAGAATAATAACGAATAAATTGCGTCCCCTAAGTGATAACCACGTTCCGCTAATGCTTGTTTTAAGACCTTCTCTTTTTCCGATAGTTCCTTAACATCTCCATCATGTAAAAGTCCACCAATCGTTAACGGAATAGTTGCAATTACTTCACCCTTTTCAGCAAGTACAATCCCACCACGCATTGCCTTCATTTCTTCAAAAGCTGTAATCATATCATCTTTATTTTTCCCGATTAGCAAAATATCACCTGTATTCGAATAAGATGAAGCAAAGCCTTGTACACTAGTAGCAAAACCTTTAATCATCGTGTTAACATGCCAATTGCCATCTCTATTAATAAGCATTAAATAACATTCATCATGATCTGCAAGCTGCCCTTCTCTAGTAATTAAGGAGTTATATGGTTTGGTAATAACATCATTTACTAACTCAATTCCAAACGGCATCGAAAATTGAAAATCATGAGACGATAATGAAAAATCTAAGTCAAACGCAGGTAACGCTGAATAGTCAATTGCAGCAAGTCTTTGCACTTGCTCTCCATCGCGTTTTAACCAAACACCCTTCGATAGTACACTCTCAGGAACTGGGTGCCATTCATCTTGTAAAATATTTAGGGAAGCAAATCGACCAGTTGCGATAAAGCCATGTAAGCTCGTCATATTATAATAGCGTGCCACATTATAGGAAGCCATTTGATAAGCATCGATTGGTGCTACACCTGCATCTAAAGCTGCTTGAATACATTTATCCATCACGCCATCTTCATGGAAAGATGGTGTTGAGCCATCTGTTGTCATCATTAAATGATCAAAAATAGGCAGTTCTTTTTCAACAATTCCTTTTAATAGATGTGGTAAGTCAGGACGTATTGAAGAATAACGCAACGTTACAGCATATCCTTGCATAATACGTCGCTCCACTTCTTCCACTGTCATAGCTTCATGATCACCATCTGCACCAAGTAGCTTCATACGTGCTAAAGTTCGTTCTGATGCGCCAGGGAAGTGCCCTTCTATTTTTTTTCCGTAGCCCTTAGCCATTTGCATGCGATAAAGCATTTGGTCATCTCCATGTAACAACCTTGGCCAGCCTGTTAATTCTCCGCCAAGTAAAACGTCATCTCGTTCTAACCATTCTAAAATGGACGTATTAGAAAAAATCTCTTCCTCCTGCTCCATTTCAGTTTGCGAATCAAAACGAGTCCACCAATAAAATGAAAACGGTAACTTTTTCAAATCATCCAAAATTGAAAACGCTTTCTTATTTTCTAAAGATAAAACGAAGCTTAAATTATCTGAAATAAAAGTTGTAGTGCCTAGCTGTCCACAAAAGTCAGCAAAAGATTGTGGATGGTATAACTGGAACGGATGAACATGTGGCTCAATATATCCTGGCACAATTGTTTTATTCGTACAATCGACCACCTCTGTTCCCTCTGATAACGGAGGCATTCTATCACCAGCATAGACAATACGATCTCCTAAAATCCAAATGTTCCCTACTACCCATTGTTTGAGCATGCTATGTAAATAACGCGCATTTTTCAATACAATATCTGGTGCTTTTTTACCATCAATTACAGCTAATTGTTGGCGTAATTCTGTAATTTTCCATACTGGTTCCATTCTATTCGCCCCTTCCTAAATTACGTAAAATTTCATCGTGTAAATCCTATTTGAAATCACATACTACTACTGCATAAACGCTTTCTTTCATAAATTTAGTGCTTTATGCAATCATCTTGTTTCAATCGTAACACAGCACTTTCATAAAGCAAAGTGCCCCCCGCTTTATTTTTTCCACAATGACTAAAGGAGGAAATATGATGATGCAGGAAACGAATTTAAGCGAAAAAAATGCCTTCTGTCGCTTTGCAATGGGTACGAGCTTAACGGCATTTGGTATCGCTAAGGTCTCAAGAAATCCTAACTGTACGGCAGGTCGATTGATGATTGCTTTTGGTGCCATGAAAATGGCTGAGGGTATCTTTAAGTATTGCCCAACTAAATCTTTACTGAGCTCAAGCATGGAGAGTGCTATGAACAACAGCAACAATAATAGCAACTCTTTTATGCAAAGTATGCTCAGTGGCCAAAATTCTATGTCATCTGAACAAATCGAAAAACTCATGAAGGATTTCTCCTCTGTTATAACTGGAAATATGTCAGGATCAACCGCAACTGCGTCAAATCAATCTGACTCCAGCACTTCCAATCAAACTTCCTCAGAAAGTAAAAGTTCCACAAATAATGCACAAAATCCTTCTTAGTCAAAGGAGCCGTCTCAACTATACAGTTGAGACGGCTTTCACCCTTGTAAATCATACGTTTAAAAACAACAAGAAGTTTCACAGTATGATTAAATATTTAATTTAGGTACGATATTAATCATTTTCATTAATTCAAAGGCTCTGATTTCCACGACGGGCTACTCGCTTTCCCGCGGGAGTCGAGTAGCCCTCCGCTACAATCAGTTAAAATAGGAATATATTAGCAAAACATCAACAAAAAATCCTTTTATCACTAAATAAAATAACTATATTTCCCTAATCGACAAGCTTGTTTTATTTCATTAATCATTTAGTAACCCGCAACGCAAACCCGCTTATTCCAATTAGATTTATACTATCAATGTTGGACTACTTTTATTAGAACATATGCTATTTATATAAGTTGATTGGAGTGCAGACTGGGGACTCCTTGGGGATCAGCGTCAGGAGAACGAAGACTAAGAGCATCACATCATTTGATAACGCCTTCGTTATCAGTTACTCAACTGCTACTTAAACGTGCGCCAACCGATATCTTTGCGGTAGAAGAAATTGTCCCATGTTTTAGTTGCAATGCCTGCGTATACTTTTTCTTGTGCTTCCTTTAAAGTGGAGGCTTTTGCTCCAACTAATAAAACTCGGCCACCATTACCAACAAACTTCTCATCTACGAGCTTTGTACCTGCATGGAATACTGCATGTGAAGCTGATAGAGTTTCTAAGTTAGGTAATGTATTTCCTTTTTCAACGTCCCCTGGATAGCCTTCAGCGGCAATAACTACACCAAGCATTGCTTCTTCAGACCATTGCAAATCAAATGGCTTTTCATCCATTAATGCCATCATAAATTCGCCAAAGTCAGATGCCATACGTGGTAAAACTACTTGTGTTTCTGGATCACCGAAGCGTGCATTAAACTCAATCACTTTTGGACCGTTTTTCGTTAAGATCAAACCTGCATATAAAATTCCTGTAAATGATACACCATCTGCCTCCATACCTTTCACGGTCGGTTCGACAATTGTCTTATAAGCTTCATCCACTACGTATTGTGAAATTTGAGGCACCGGCGAATAGGCGCCCATACCACCTGTGTTCGGTCCTTTATCGCCATCATAAGCACGTTTATGATCTTGAGCAATGACCATTGGATATATCTGACCTTTATGGACAAAGGACATAAAGGAGAATTCTTCTCCGTCCAGGAATTCTTCAATGACAACACGTGAAGATGATTCACCAAAACGTTGGTTCCCAATCATATCCTCCACAGCTTCAACTGCTTCATCTTCGGTCATTGCAACAACTACACCTTTACCAGCTGCCAATCCATCTGCTTTGATCACAATTGGTGCACCTTGCTCTTTAATATAAGCGATAGCCTTTGCAGCCTCAGTAAACGTTCCATGGGCCGCAGTTGGGATATTAAACTTATTCATAATATCTTTCGCGTATGATTTACTGCTTTCGATTTGTGCCGCTGCCTTTGCTGGACCAAATACTCGTAAACCTCGAGCAGTAAAGAAATCTACTATACCTTCAGCAAGTGGTTGCTCAGGTCCTACAAATGTTAAATCTATCGCATTTTCTTTTGCAAATTGTGCAAGACCTGCAAAATCCATCGTATCTATTGCAACGATTTCCGCATCATTTTTCATGCCATCATTACCAGGAGCTACAAATACTTTATTCACAGATGGTGAAATACTAAATTGTTTGGCGATAGCATGTTCACGACCGCCGCTTCCAATAACTAATACTTTCATTTCAGGGAATCCTCCTATTTGTAAGTAAGACCGAGATGAACTAACATCTCGGTCTAATTTTTAACGTGTTCTGATTAGTGTTTGAAATGACGTACGCCAGTGAATACCATTGCAATGCCGTATTCATTTGCTTTATCAATTGAATCTTGATCTTTGATAGAGCCGCCTGGTTGAATAATAGCTGTAATACCAGCCGTAGCAGCTGCTTCCACAGTATCGCTCATTGGGAAGAATGCATCTGATGCTAGCGCTGCACCTTTTGCTTTTTCGCCAGCTTGCTCAAATGCGATTTTAGCTGCGCCAACACGGTTCATTTGGCCAGCTCCAACACCCAGTGTCATTTGAGAATCTGTAACGACGATAGCATTAGATTTAACATGCTTCACAACTGCCCAGCCTAGTTGTAATGCTTCCCACTCTTGTGCTGTCGGTTCACGGTCTGTGACAACTTTAATATCTGCATTAGAAAAACCGTAGCGATCTGGTTCTTGTACAAGAAGGCCGCCTTCAACTGAAACAACATTGAATTTGTCTTGTTTTGCTTGCCCGAAAGGAATTGTTAATAAACGAATATTTTTCTTCTTCGTTAAAATATCAAGTGCTTCTTGAGAGAAAGCTGGTGCAATAATAATTTCTAAAAATATATGGCTTAATTTTTCAGCAGTTGCTGCATCAACTTCCATATTTAAAGCAATAATACCACCAAAAATAGACGTTGAATCTGCTTCATATGCTTTATCAAACGCTTCTTCTAATGTTGCGCCTGTTCCAACACCACAAGGATTCATATGCTTTACAGCTACAGCAGCAGGCATTTCAAACTCTTTCACAATTTGCAATGCTGCATTCCCGTCTTGAATATTGTTGTATGATAACTCTTTACCATGCAATTGCGTTGCATAAGCTAATGAAAAATCAGAACCTAGACGTTTTTGATAGAACGCTGCTTTTTGATGAGGATTTTCACCATAGCGTAAGTTTTGTTTTAATTCATATGTCATTGTTAAGCTCTCTGGGAACTCTTCTTCTGTTAAGTGGTTTGATATATATGAATCATAAGCGGCTGTGTGACGGAAAACTTTTGCAGCTAATTTACGACGTGTTTCAATAGTCGTTGCACCATTAGCTTTCAGTTCCTCTAATACGTTCGCATAGTCATTGCTATCCACAATTACTGTTACATATTGATGGTTTTTTGCTGCAGAACGTAACATTGTTGGACCACCGATATCGATATTTTCAATCGCATCATCCCATGTTACATTAGGCTTTGAAATTGTTTCAACAAACGGATAAAGATTGACACAAACAATCTCGATTGGCTCAATTCCATGCTCATTCATTTGTGCTTGATGAGAAGCATCGTCAAATTTTCCTAATAGTCCACCGTGAATCATTGGATTTAAAGTTTTTACACGGCCATCTAAAATTTCAGGGAATTTAGTTACTTCATCTACTGCTGTTACGGCAACATTATTGTCTTGTAACATTTTTTTCGTACCACCAGTTGATAAAATTTCATAACCTAATGCTACTAGTTCTTTTGCAAATTCTAAAATACCATCTTTATTGGAAACACTGATTAATGCACGTTTTGTCACAACGAAATCCTCCTAATTTTTAGGATCATCACCAAATCATGTGGTTGATTTCCGTTCCGGCTGTGCGCTTTCCTAGGGGCATCCGATGAGCCGATCCACTCGCATTGCTCGCTTCAGGGTCTCGGGCCAACACGATGTTGGTCACAGAGGCGTTATCACAGGATGTGATGCTTTTAGCCTCCGTTCCTCTATTGCTAATCCCTAAGGAGTCGCCCAGCCTCCATTCCAATCAACTTATTTACATAGTAGACGTATTAACAAAAGTCATACACAACTTTTGGTGATGAACCAATTTTTATCGTGTTTGCCACGAATATGTCTTGCTATTATTGATAGAGTAGAGTTAGGCTGTATTGTTCCAGAGGACCTAACTCCTCACCACTGAATTACTTTAATAATTGCTGTAAAGCTTTTGTATATAGTCCATGCTCTTCTTTATGAATAGCCATTTCTGTTGCCTCACGGTCACCTTCAATGACTTGAACTGCCGCTTGTGCAATAATAGGCCCTGTATCCATACCTTCATCTACAAAATGGACTGTTACCCCAGTTATCTTGACTCCATGTTCCATCGCTTGACCAATGGCATCTTTACCTGGGAAGGCCGGTAATAGTGAAGGATGAATATTCACAATGCGCTGTGGGTAGGCAGTTAGCAATACTTCACTAATTAAGCGCATATAACCTGCAAGCACAATCCATTCTACATGACGTTCGTTAAGAGCCTCGATAATAGCAGTTTCGTAATCTGCTTTTGATGAATACTCTTTCGGACTTAAAGCTAGCACTGGAATACTATAGTTTTCAGCACGTGTCACTACAAATGCGCTAGGCTTGTCTGTCACAACAAGTTCAATCTTTGCATGTAGTTCGCCACGTTCAATGGCCTCTTGAATAGCTTGAAAGTTACTGCCGCTACCTGATGCAAAAACGGCAATTTTAGTCGGTGCGGTCATTACGCTAAACTCCCATCATGTGAGCCATTGAATACAACACCTTCGCCTTTCACAACGCGACCAATTTTGTATACTTTTTCACCATTTTCCTCTACTGTAGCAAGGACTTTATCTACTTCAGCTGAAGGTACAGCTAACACGAAGCCAATGCCCATGTTAAAGACATTATATAAATCCTTGTCCTCTAACTGTCCTTTTTCTTTTAAAAACTCAAAAATACGTAAGACTGGCCAAGAACCTAAGTCAATTTCAGTTGCTAAACCTTCTGGCATCATACGTGGTAGGTTTTCATAAAAGCCACCGCCCGTTACATGGGCACAGCCATGAACGTCTGCTGCTTTTAAAGCAGCAAGTACAGGTTTCGCATATAATTTTGTCGGCACTAACAAGGCTTCCCCGATAGGACCGAGATCCTCGTAGCCTTCCACAATCGAATCAACAGCGTACTGATTATCTGCAAAGACAATTTTTCGCACTAATGAGTAACCGTTTGAATGCACCCCACTTGAAGCAATACCAACAAGCACGTCACCCTCTACGATGTTCTCACCTGTTACGATGGCTGATTTTTCACAAGCTCCTACTGCAAAACCAGCTAAATCATACTCATCTTCTTCGTAAAGACCTGGCATCTCTGCAGTTTCTCCACCGATTAATGCTGCGCCAGATTGCACACAGCCATCTGCAACGCCTTTTACAATTTGCTCAATTTTCGCTGGCTCTGCCTTGCCAAGGGCTACATAATCTAAAAAGTACAATGGTTCTGCACCTTGCGCTACGATATCATTGACACACATCGCTACACAGTCCACACCAATTGTGTCGTGCTTGTCCACCATAAACGCTAGCTTTAGCTTTGTCCCAACACCATCTGTACCTGAAATAAGAACAGGTTCCTTAAGATTTAGTTCTGACAAGTCAAACATACCACCAAAACCACCGAACGTGCCCATCACACCTAGACGGTTTGTACGTTCAACGTGAGACTTCATTCGTTTTACAGCTTCGTAGCCTGCTTCAATATTTACACCTGCTTGTTCATATGCTTTTGACACGCAGAGTTCCTCCTTATCATCCAAATCTAGATCTGTCATCATGGCTAGATGTATTTAGATGTTTTTCTTAACGTAATAGTTCTTTTTCATGCGGTAAGATTGTATCTGGGAAAATTTCTGTTGGATATTTACCTGTAAAGCATGCTAGGCATAATCCTCGGTTTTCATCTTCATAAGGTCTTGCAATCGTCTCCACCATGCCCTCAACGGAAAGGAATGTTAGTGAATCGGCTCCGATAGTTTCACGGATTGCATCTACATTGTGGCTAGAGGCAATCAATTCTTCATGTGTTGAAGTATCGATGCCATAATAGCAAGGATCCGTCATCGGTGGCGAAGAAATCACAACATGAACTTCTGCTGCCCCTGCATCTTTTAACATTTTTACAATACGTCGTGAAGTTGTACCTCGAACAATCGAATCGTCCACCATCACTACTCGTTTACCTTTTACAACTTGAACAACTGGAGAAAGCTTCATTTTCACACCACGTTCACGTAATTCCTGTGTCGGTTGGATAAATGTACGGCCTACATAACGATTTTTAATAAGACCTAGTTCATACGGAATTCCACTTTCCTCTGCAAAGCCGATTGCTGCTGAAATACTTGAATCAGGAACACCTGTAACAACATCAGCTTCAATATGTGCACATTCACGAGCAAGCTGTTTTCCCATACGTTTACGAGCCATGTGGACGTTAATACCATCAATATCAGAATCAGGACGCGCTAAATATACGTACTCCATCGCGCACATTGCACGTTTATCCATCTCTACAAAACGATCAGATTTTACACCTTCATCGTTAATAATTAATAACTCACCAGGTTCAACAGAGCGAACAAATTCTGCACCTATTAAATCAAATGCACAAGTTTCAGAGGCTACAACCCAACCATCTCCTAGCTTCCCAAGAGATAATGGACGTAAACCATGTGGATCACGTGCGACAAGCATTTCATCTTTAGTCATAATTAAGAACGAGTAAGCACCCTTCAATAATGAAAGGGCATTTTTCACCTTTGCACGGAATGGTGAAAGCGAGCTTTTCTTAATAAGATGCCCAAGCACTTCAGTATCGGAGCTAGAATGAAAAATACTCCCTTGGCGCTCTAAATACTGTTTTAAGTGTGTTGCATTGACTAAATTACCGTTATGAGCAATTGAAAGGCTACCAGTTGACGAGTGGAATAATAACGGCTGTACATTTTCAATACCGCCACCTCCAGCAGTCGTATAACGGACATGGGCAATTGCTGCTTTTCCGTCCACTGCCTTTAATTTGTCCTCGTTGAAAACATCATTAACTAGTCCTTCGCCTTTCACCGCGCGAAGATGCTGACCGTCAGAAACGACGATTCCAGCGCCTTCTTGGCCACGATGTTGAAGAGCATGAAGCCCGTAATAACTAAGGTGTGCTGGATTCGGGTTACCCCAAATACCAAACACCCCACATTCTTCGTTTAAGCCTCTGAGTTCAGCAAGCATGGGATTGCTCCTTTCCAATTAGAACGGAATTCCTCCACTGTACCTTCTACAAGCACACCGTTGTCACCGTTGATTTTAACAAGCACATCGTTTGTTACGACACCGATTTTCTTTGCGTCTTTTACAATTTCTACAAATGCAGATGCATTTTCTTCTTTCACTGTTACAACGAAACGAGATTGTGTTTCACTGAATAATGCTGTTGTAGCAGAGCCTGTTAATGTCACATCAAGACCTAAGTCATTAGCGCCAAATGTTGTTTCAGCTAGCGCCACCGCAAGACCACCTTCTGCTACATCATGTGCAGATTGTACGATTCCTGCTTTAATTGCTTTAAGTAATGCTTGTTGACGTGCAGCTTCAATCTGTAGGTTAATCGCTGGTGCTTTCCCTGAAATAACCCCATTATTGAATAACTTTTGAAGCTCCGAACCACCGAATTCAGTTTTTGTATCGCCGATCACAAATACTACATCACCAGCAGCTTTTACTTCTTGAGTTGTTACATGTGCTAAATCTTCAATTAGTCCAACCATACCGATTGTTGGTGTTGGGTAAACCGCTTCACCAGAACGTTCGTTATAAAGAGACACGTTACCACCGATTACTGGTGAATTCAGTGCTGTACAAGCCGCTGAAATACCATCAGCTGATTTTTCAATTTGCCAGAAGATTTCTGGTTTCTCAGGATTGCCGAAGTTCAAGCAGTCAGTAATCGCTAATGGCGTACCACCAGTTGCTACGATATTACGAGCTGCCTCAGCTACTGCAATGGCACCGCCTACTTCTGGATCTAGGAAAATATAACGAGAGTTACAGTCTGTAGTCATCGCTAATCCTTTGTTCGTACCGCGCACACGGATAACGGCTGCATCAGAACCTGGAGCAACGACTGTTGATGTACGAACTTGATAATCATATTGATCATAAACCCACTCTTTTGAAGCAACTGTTGGTGCTTTTAAAAGTGCATTTAATGTTTCTTTGTAATCTGTTACCGCTGGTTCTGTGTTTTCCATCGCTTGGAACTCTGCATAGTAAGCAGGCTCTGCAGATGGCTTATGATAAACTGGTGCATCTTCTGCAAGTGCATCAGCAGGTACTTCCGCTACAACTTCACCATTATGTAAAAGGCGAAGCATTTTATCATCAGTCACGCGACCAATTGCCACAGCATCTAAATCATATTTATCGAAAATCGCTTTAATTTCATCTTCGCGGCCTTTTTTCACAACAAGTAGCATACGCTCCTGAGATTCAGATAGCATCATTTCATATGCTGTCATACCTGTTTCACGTTGAGGTACTAAGTCTAAGTTCATTTCTACACCAGAGCCAGCCTTAGAAGCCATTTCTGCTGATGAAGAAGTAAGACCAGCAGCACCCATGTCTTGAATACCTACTAGAGCGTCAGATTTTACAACTTCTAAACATGCTTCAAGTAAAAGTTTCTCCATAAATGGATCTCCTACTTGTACTGCAGGACGTTGGTTCTCAGATTCTTCAGTTAACTCCTCAGAGGCAAATGTTGCACCATGGATACCGTCACGACCTGTTTTCGCACCAACATACATGACTGTATTCCCTACACCAGCTGCGATTCCACGTTGAATATCTTTGTGGTCAATTAAACCTACACACATTGCATTAACTAATGGATTGCCTTCATAGCAAGGATCGAATTGAATCTCGCCACCTACTGTAGGAATTCCGATACAGTTACCGTAACCTGCGATACCAGCAACAACTTCTTCGAATAAATATTTACCACGCGCTGACTTTAATTCGCCAAAGCGTAGTGAGTTCAGCATAGCAATTGGACGTGCACCCATTGAGAAAACGTCACGGATAATACCACCAACACCTGTGGCAGCACCTTGATAAGGCTCGATTGCTGAAGGATGGTTATGCGATTCCATTTTAAATACAACTGCTTGTTCATCACCAATGTCTACGATACCAGCACCTTCACCTGGACCTTGTAAAACTTGTGGACCCTTCGTAGGGAATTTACGTAACACTGGTTTTGAATTTTTGTATGAGCAGTGCTCAGACCACATTACTGAGAAAAGACCTGTCTCTGTCCAGTTTGGTAGACGTCCTAAAATACCTTCTACCATTGCAAATTCTTCGTCTGACATTCCCATACCAGCATATAGCTTTTGTTCTTTAATCTGCTGTGCTGTTGGCTCAAACTTAGTTGTTGACATGATTTTCCCTCCACTGCTTCACAATTGATTTAAATACTGCTAGACCGTCTGCTCCGCCCACCAGTGCATCAACAGCTCGCTCTGGGTGAGGCATCATACCTAGGACATTGCCGCGCTCGTTTATAATCCCAGCGATATCTTCTAAAGAACCGTTTGGATTTTCGCCTGAGTACGTAAACACGATTTGATTGTTATCTTTTAATGCTTGTAAAGTCTCCTCGTCACAGTAGTAGTTACCTTCACCATGTGCAATTGGAATATTAATTACTTGACCTTGCTCATATTGGTTTGTGAATAATGTATTATTGTTTTCAACTTTAAGCTGAATTGTGCGGCACATGAATTTCAAATTTTTGTTTCGAAGTAATGCACCTGGTAATAAACCTGCTTCAGTTAGGATTTGGAATCCATTACATACTCCTAATACCGGCTTACCAGCATCTGCTGCCTTTTTGACCTCTGCCATAATATTAGATTGATTGGCCATCGCACCACAGCGAAGGTAATCTCCATAAGAGAAGCCTCCCGGTACTAAAATACCATCAAAGCCGCTTAAATCAGTTGCTGTATGCCATACATATTCTACTTCTTCACCTAGCTCGTCTTTAATCGCATGATACATATCAATATCACAGTTTGACCCAGGGAACACGAGTACTGCGAATTTCATGATTAGTTAGCCTCCTCGACTTCGTAACGGTAGTCTTCGATCACAACGTTAGTTAAAACCTTTTCACACATTTCTTTTACTAGAGTATCAATATCACGTTCTGTATCTTTAATTGCTAGTTCAAGATATTTACCAATACGTAAATCTTCTACTTCAGCGTAACCCATTTTCACTAAAGAACCTTGTACAGCTGAACCTTGTGGATCAAGAATGCTCTCACGTAATGTTACGTAAATTTTAACTTTTTTCATTGTTATTTGCCTCCGAGTCTAGAAAGTATAATAGTATAAACTTCAGTTAAATTACCAAGGTCTCTACGAAAGACATCTTTGTCTAACTTTTGCTTTGTAGTTGCATCCCATAGTCTGCATGTATCTGGTGATATTTCATCTGCCAGCAGTACATTTCCATCATTGTCACGTCCAAACTCTAATTTAAAGTCAATTAGTGTAACATTGACATCTGCAAATATAGGTTGCATAACTTCGTTAACTGCAAGTGCTCCATCATAAATGGCTGTCACTTCCTCAGGTGTTGCAAGATCAAGTACGTCAATATGCTCCGTCGTAATGAGCGGATCGCCTAGTTCGTCGTCTTTATAATAAAACTCAACGATTGGGCGTTTTAATGGTGTGCCTTCCTCCAAACCGAGACGTTTCGCTAAGCTACCTGCTGCTATATTGCGAACTACGACCTCTATTGGAATAATATCTACCTTTTTTACAAGCTGCTGCGTATCAGATAATTGTTTTACGAAATGTGACGCAATTCCGTTAGCTTGCAATTTTTCGAAAATTAGAGAGGTAATGCGATTATTTAATACGCCTTTACCTTCAATTTCTTCTTTTTTCTCACCATTAAATGCTGTTGCACTATTCTTGTATTCAACGAGTAACACATCTGGCTCCTCTGTTGTATACAATTTTTTTGCTTTACCTTCATACAAAAGTTGACCTGTAGTCATTTCGTTACTCCCCCTGATATTATGAAATACACGCGTATTGTTCAGAATTGAATCGCACGTATACGATTCAATCCTGTAACATCCGCTAGTGGCTTACTCTATCAATTTCGCCTTGGCGTAATTGCGTCCGGATTTTGAATTGTGCTGGCACTATTCATTCCTTTCAAAATCCGTGACATCCGCCGGAGGCTTTAGGCCAACAAATGTTTTCTGTGCGAAAGCGCAGTGCTAACGTAGCGTCAGCAACATGATGTTGGTCACTCAGTCGTTGCCACAGGACGTGGCGTTTTTAGACTGAGTTCTTCTATTTCAGTAAGTGTTTGGTTACCTACTGAAATAGAAGATCATTAGTTAAGTCCAAGACGCTCAAAAATCATATCTACATGCTGTAAATGGTAGTTGTAGTCGAAGCACTCATCTAGCTCTTCTTTCGTTAAATACGATGTAATTTTTTCACTTGCATCGACTAACGTACGGAACTGAACTTGCTCATCCCACGCCTGCATCGCTAAAGGTTGTACTGTATCATACGCTTCCTCACGCACTAACCCTTTATCGATAAGTGCTAATAAGATGCGTTGAGAGTAAATTAGACCAAAAGTGCGACCCATATTACGTTTCATGTTTTCAGGGAATACTGTTAAGTTTTTCACAATGTTACCGAAGCGATTTAACATATAGTTAAGTGTAATTGTTGCATCCGGTAAAATAATACGCTCTGCAGATGAATGTGAAATATCACGCTCATGCCATAATGCTACGTTTTCATAAGCCGTTAGCATATAGCCACGCATTAAACGTGACATACCAACCATGTTTTCAGATCCGATTGGATTACGTTTATGAGGCATCGCTGACGAGCCTTTTTGTCCTTTTGCAAATCCTTCCTCAACTTCACGTGTTTCAGATTTTTGCAAGCCGCGAATCTCTGTTGCAAATTTCTCTATTGATGTTGCGATTAATGCCAACGCCCCAAAATACTGTGCATGGCGATCACGTTGTAATGTTTGTGTTGAAATAGGTGATGCTGCAAGTCCTAATTTATCGCATACATATTGCTCAACTCGAGGATCGATATTGGCATATGTTCCAACTGCACCAGACATTTTTCCTGTTTCAATTACTTTTGCTGCTGCTTCAAAGCGTTCTAAGTTACGCTTCATTTCTTCATACCATAAAGCTAATTTTAAACCGAAAGTTGTTGGCTCAGCATGAACACCGTGTGTACGTCCCATCATGACCGTATGCTTATACTCTTTCGCTTTCGCTGCGATAATGTCAATGAAATTCATGATGTCTTTACGTAAAATATCATTCGCTTGTTTAATTAAAAAAGAAAGGGCTGTATCAACTACGTCCGTTGAAGTTAAACCATAGTGCACCCATTTTCGCTCTTCACCAAGTGTTTCAGATACGGCACGAGTGAATGCTACAACATCATGACGTGTTTCTTTTTCTATCTCTAAAATACGATCCACATCAAATGAAGCATTTTCACGGATTTTAGCTACATCTTCTTTTGGAATGTCGCCTAATTCTGCCCAAGCCTCACATGCTAAAATTTCAACCTCTAGCCAAGCTTGATATTTATTTTGTTCTGTCCAAATTGCGCCCATTTCGGGTCTTGTGTAACGTTCGATCATTGCGTTTCTCCTTCTATTCTGGCCAAATACCAGAACTCTCGATTTGTTGTAGTGTTTCTTCTAAATTTTTCGTCATAATCGTTACGTGGCCCATCTTACGGTTAACCTTAGCTTCAGCTTTCCCATAAAGATGTATAGACCATTCAGGATATTTAGCAATTGAGTTACTAAGTGGCATGACATGCTGCCCTAAAACATTTATCATAATTGATGGTGCCCATAGTTGTGGTTTACGTAATGGCCAACCACAAATAGCGCGTATATGCTGATGGAACTGTGAAACATTACATGCTTCTATTGAATAGTGACCTGAATTATGAGGTCTTGGTGCTAATTCATTAATAACAATTCCACCATCTTCTAATACAAACATTTCTACTGCTAATGTGCCCACTAAATTTAAGTAATCAGCAATTTTCAAAGCTTCGCGCTCTGCAACCTGTGCTGTTTCCTCTTTTATACGAGCTGGCACAATCGTTTCATGTAAAATATGATGAACATGAATATTTTCTCCAACTGGCTGACAATATGATTCACCATTACCGTTTCTTTGAACAATGACAGACACCTCTTTAACGAAAGGTACAAATCCCTCAACAATACATTGTGAATGAGTGAAAAGCCCCTTTGCTAACGTTAGGTCTTCTGCAGATCTTAAAAGCTGCTGCCCCTTGCCATCGTAACCACCTCTTGCTGTTTTGACTATACAAGGATAACTAATCCTATCGATATTGGCTAGTAATTCTTCATATGTATTTACAACCAAATAAGGGGCTACCGGACAACCTGCGTTCATAATCGCTTCTTTCTCAGTCACACGGTTTTGTGTAATGCGTACTAGCTCTGCTCCTTGTGGTACGTAAGCCATTTGTGTTAAACGTTTTAAGCCATCATAATCGATGTTTTCAAACTCATACGTTATAACGTCACTTACCTCAGCAAGTTCTTCTAAAGCTGCCTCATCATCATATGGTGCTACAATACGAACATCCGCAACCTGTCCACATGGTGAATCCATTAATGGTTCAAGAACAGCAACTTTAAAGCCGGCCTCTTTTGCAGCAAGTGCCATCATACGTCCAAGTTGCCCTCCTCCGATAATGCCTATCGTCTGCCCTGGATAAATTATCTTTGTCACACTAAGTCACCTGTGCTTTCCAGTACTTGTTGCTTCGTGGCTTCACGTCTAGTATCTAGTTTATTAGCAAGCTGTGCATCTGTTGTCGATAAAATTTGTGCTGCAAGCAAGCCTGCATTCGTCGCTCCTGCTTTGCCAATCGCTACTGTTGCTACAGGTACACCTCCAGGCATTTGAACGATTGATAATAGTGAATCAAGACCGTTAAGAGCCCGAGATTGCACAGGTACTCCGATTACCGGTAACGTTGTTTTAGCTGCTACCATTCCTGGTAAATGTGCAGCTCCACCTGCACCAGCGATAATTACTTGAATTCCTCGCTCACGTGCTGATTCTGCATACTCAAACATTAAGTCAGGAGTACGATGTGCAGACACTACCTTTTTCTCGTACGGTACTTGTAATTCATCTAAAATATCACATGCATGTTTCATTGTTTCCCAGTCACTTGAACTCCCCATAATGACACCGATTTTCGGATTCATGATTGTCGCTCCTTTTTAACGTTAGAAAAATGATCAAATATATAAAAGCTACTACAATTCTTTACTTTTTCTTTCTATAACAAAGAAAATCCTCAAATAAACTACTCCCTACCATACACGTGAAAGCAGCTTACTTGAGGACTTATTATAAAAGAATATGCAAATGTACATTTCTGTACACACACCCTTCCGTAACATGCCAAAAGTGCTTTCCCGCATAGTCCGGCATTTACGGTGCCGGGTAGAGACACTAGAGCCAATCCTCTAGCATATATGTGGGATTTATTTGTTTTTCCTTCTCACATTTTAACAAGTCATTCCACTATCGTCAATGCAAAAATGCGAACAATTTATTTTAGTCATTTATAAACGTTCGGATTTTAGTCAAAATCACTCGAAATCTTGGCAATTCATCGCTTTGAATTGTATTTTTTGACGTAAATATGTTGGTTCTCCATTGACTAAGTGAAAAATAGGTTCTTCTTTTCTTCCCACTGCCATATAGCCATCTTGACGCATTCTTTCCAAACAATCTTCAATTGACTCATTTTCTTCTACTTCATACCAAATTTGTTTTTTTCCCAAATCTTTCTTCCTTTCGATCTTGTATCCAATAATTTTTTCCTCTTATGAGTTTCATTATACCTTTAGTTTGCCCCATTAGTATGTTTGATTTGTTAATAAAATGCTCTCCACCCTAACGTTAGGTTGATTTCCATTCTGTTGGGCACTTTCCTGTGGGTTTCCGTTGAAGCGCTAGTGCCAGTAGTTTCGCGAAGCATCAGCAACGACCCGATGTTGGTCACGAAGGGCGTTCTCACAGGTTGTGATAGGTTTAACTTTCATTCCCTTTCTAGCTCTCTACAGGGACTCGTCTGTAACGCTATTTCGCAAGGAGTCGAACACTACCACTAATCGATAATGGTATACGTTAAACAAATGTCATTCTTAACTTTTGGTGATCTGTGCTTTACAGTTACTATTTCAAGGAAAATTAAAAGAACTGCCGAGACAGAATCTGCAGTTCTTTATTAAGGTTTTGAAATCCCATTACGTATACACATAAGAAAAGGAACAATAAAAAAATTAAGCACAATAAGAACTCTATAAATATCAGCTTTAAAGCTAAAAATTGCACTAATTATTCCCAGTACTCCTAAATATGTGTATAGATCTAAACAATAAAATTACATAATTTGCCAGTAAAACTCGCCCTATTTCATTGCTTTGAGCAATAAGTGATGGATATATTTTATATATTGAGGCGATGCACACTGTGAAGCTTCCGTCCGAAACGTCCTGGCGGACCACCTATGCGTATCTTCAAGCTTCTCAGCAAGTTGTACAGCGTTCTATCCGCCTACTCGTTAGATTCCTATCGGTTGCCTTTGTTTCTATAGACAGACACAATGAGTAGCTTCCTCCAGAAACACTACACAGACAGTCCGCAATGACAGTTTTCTCGTCAGGAGTGTCACTCCAGCATAGTCATTTCTCAACGTATAGTATACAACCTAATTCAATATGTGAAATTTTAACTTTAAATAATTTTATCTTCTTATAAAACAAAAAAGCCGAGGAATAAATCCTCGACTTTTTAAGGTGCCTAGCGACGTCCTACTCTCACAGGGGGAAGCCCCCAACTACCATCGGCGCTAAAGAGCTTAACTTCCGTGTTCGGTATGGGAACGGGTGTGACCTCTTTGCCATCATCACTAGACTATTGTCGACCTCCAATACACGGCGTATTACTGCGTCAGCTTCAGTCGTTCAGTCAGTCACGTACTTGAGTACGCTCCTTCCCTCTCTCCATCGCTTCCTCGAACTACTCGTATCTTGAAACCCTTGATGAAAGAATGAATTGTTCTTTCAAAACTGGATAAACGGTGCATTGAATGTTTCAAACATTTTGGTTAAGTCCTCGATCGATTAGTATTCGTCAGCTCCATGTGTCACCACACTTCCACCTCGAACCTATCTACCTCATCGTC
>NZ_JBWHYQ010000022.1:0-98579 GCF_056322905.1 Lysinibacillus sp. G1-3 | reverse complement strand
TACACCTAAGTTGTAAATTATAACAATAAATTCAAAACACTGTTTGTAAATGAAGTGAAAAAATATTTTCTCTTCATCATGAAATGGCGGAAACCGTTGATACATCAATGTTTATAGAGGGAGTTTAGTTGAAGAGTGTTGTTTAACTTGTGTTCAACAATCGGGCCAGATTGTTGAGGAACGTTTTCAATGGATGTTATTGTTGAAATATAGAGTTAGATAAAGATTAACTCCATTTTGATCAATCTTTTTTCAAAATGGAGTTTTTGCATTTGCTGATAAATAAAGTCTGAAGGTAACTTTTTGATCAATCTGTATTCTAAAGCTACATTTACTTGTTTTTTATTTTTTATTTGTAAGTAAATCTTTATTTGGTTGGGAAAATGAAGCAAGGAGGTGAAATAATCCAGGTAAAACAATTAACATACCAACAATCGCATATATTTGACGCGTACTTAAATCTAAAAATGTTGAGGAAGCAAACAATATCCCTAATGGCATGGTAACTCGAATGAATAGTAATCGAACTGCACTTAGTTGGGTTAAACGATCTCTAGGAGCTTCACGCTGAAAAATTGCTGCACTTTGAGCATTGAATAAAGGAAATACCATTCCTCCAAACAATTCACACACCCATGCAATAGGAACTGAATTTACAAAAAACAAGAGTACGAATGAAAGACCTCCTCCTATTAAACCAAGGTACATAGTTTGATAGGTTTTTGGTAACTTCGTAAGTAGTACCATACCTACAGCATAACCGACTGGGAAAGACCCAGAAAAGATCGCATATTCCCAAGAATGACCATTAAGGTCTCCTCGTATAAAAGGAATACTTAAAACCATCGTTGCTCCAACCGCAAATTGTACCGTGGAAGAAAGAATGATAAGTCGAAAAAGATTTGGATATTTAAAGAATGTTCGATATCCTTCCTTCATTTCTGCCCACCAAAATTTCTTTGTCCAAGTTGCCACTTTCTTCTTACTTGATTGAGGGATACGTGAAAGTGCGAGAAAGCTGACGAGGAACATAACAGATGAAAACCCATATATAAAATGTATAGGACTGACCAACAGCAATAATGAAGTTGCTCCAGGAGCGATAAAACTCATAAGTCGAATAGTTCCATCTAGTAATGCATTTGCTTCGACAAGTTCTTTCTCTTTACAAATTTCTGGTAGAAGTGAAAAAGATAGACTTGCGTAAATTGGTTGCATCAAGCCTAACAAACATTGTAAAATGACTAATCCTAAAATGGTTCCCACGTCTGTACCAATTAAATAACCAACAAGTGGAAGGATGTAGGCTCCAGCACGAATCAACTGTATGTTTTGAAGCATTTTCTCCTTTACAACATGGTTTAGGAAAGGCGCACTAATGCCTTGCAAAATTAAAGAGGGGATAAAATATACAAGCCAAAGTACACCCATCCATTCCCTTGAACCTGTCAATTCATAAAGTAACAATCCATTAATAATTCCTCCAGCTGCTCCACCAAATTCGGATACAATTTCACCTATCCAAAGTGCTTTAAATGACTTAGAGAACTTATTCATTTGTGAACCTCCAGGTACTGAGTGAGTCGTCCAGAAAAAGTGTTAATCTGCGTTAGATTTGCTGAATAGATCCCTTTATCAACACGAATAAACTTTGCTGCTTTTAATATAGAAAGTTGGTGATGTAGTGTTGTTTTAGACGTATTAAACTGCACGCTCAACTCTTGAAGTGATAAAGGCCCCTTTAGAAGTTGATAAAGCAATTTCAATCGAAGTTCATCCCCTAAGGCCTTATGACCACGAATTAACTCATTTGATGGAACACCAGGCTCTATCAAATATTCTTCCTTTAAAGGATAAAAGAAAAGTTTAGTATCAGGTGTGCGTTTTTCTAAGATCCAAGGACGATAAGATACATGTGGAATTAATTTGACATTCCAGACAGAAGGTTCAGGGAGATACTTGATTCCACCCGTAATTCGTTCGATTTCCTCAATAGGATTTGTTATATCCAATGATTTGTATTGTTTCTGTTCAAAAGCAAGCGCATGAGTCCATTTTTCCCATTCTTCTTGTTGACTTACCCACATGTACCACTCAACCAATGTATTGTTGAATAGGTCACAAATTTCTTGTTGTGTATAACGACTAAGATTACGCACATATCCACCTAAGTAATCGTGGTCTTCAAAATATGTCGCATACTTCTCAAATAATTCATCTCGATGATGTTCAGTGGCTGTCGCTTTTCTTATAGGTTCTGTATTCCGATCTTTGTACGGCAAAAGTATGTCATAAAAGCGAGCAATTGGAATTTCTGAAAGTTGATTCGAAAAATCTTGAACAGATAATGCAGATAGTTTATCTTGAAGCATAATCAGTCCATACCATAAATTGGTCTCCTCAATTACCTTCAAATGTTTTAATAATGATGAAGGCATTGAATCTTGCTCTGATATCCACTTTTCATCTAAATCGAATGTATGTCGAAGTTGTCCATGTGTGTACCCTGCAATACCAAGTATCACTTCCCAAACAGGTGAGGATTCTACTTGTAAGGAAATGCTTTCAGCTGGATATGGAGAATAAAGGTGTTTCATAAAAGAGCCTCCTTATTATGTATTTCCTATATTCTAATATATTAGAATTTTTTATTCAATAAATTTGGAATTAAAATTTCTGCTTGCTCCCTTGTAACAAAATACTTCCTTTTATTGAAATCTTAAAAGAGAGATGTTTACAGTAATAAAAGCCCGTATTTTAGTTATTCCATTAAAGGGCGCGATTCAGTAACAAGAATCAGTGCTCGTTTTCATTAAAGGGCCATGATTGTTGAATAAAAACTTAAATGGATATTACCAAATGACGCCTTGGGAAGAATTTAGACTAACAAATATAAAAATTAGAATTTAAATTTTTTCATATTTTACTTTTATTAACTTATTTCGCGGTATAATAAAAGTCTAGTTACACTAAAAATTCATAAGGAGTTTAACAATGGAAAAGTGGGATTTATATGATAAACAACGCAATAAAATAGCGAAACAAATAACTCGCGGAGATGAAATGGTTTCAGACGAGTTTCATTTAGTAGTACACGTTTGTATATTTAATTCAAAAGGAGAAATGCTTATTCAGCAGCGTCAGCCTTTTAAGAAAGGTTGGTCGAATCTTTGGGACATTACTTGTGGTGGTAGTGCTATTGCAGGCGACACAAGTCAGCAAGCTGCTTCAAGAGAGTTATTCGAGGAGTTAGGGATTCATTATAATTTTGAACGTGGATTTGATGATTATTACCTCATTGAATATGACTTTAATTTGAATGAATTGACTTTACAAACTGAAGAGGTACAAGCAGTAAAATGGGCTTCTAAAGAGGAAATATTAAGGCTAATCGAACTTGAAAAATTTATACCTTATTATGAAAGTATCATTGCTTTTCTTTTTGAAGGGCGACATCATTATGGCTCTATTCGTCTTTAAAAGGAACGTGAAAAGAATTATACATATATTCATTCAATAAAAACGTCCTCAAATAAATGTTTGTGAAGACGCAAAACATCAAGGAATGCTGTGATAACATCATTTGTGGGGGTCTTCTTTTATACTATTATAGGGGTTTTAGTTGAAAAACAATCTTCTACAATCGAGCGCGATTGTTGACATCAACAGTAGGAAATAATCAAACTTTTTTATAAAAATTATACAGTGTTTTACAAAGAATTAACCATTGCAATAGAACGAGCTGAATATGAAAGGGGCTGGCCCTCTTTCTTACAGTCTACCGTTCGTTTGTGATTTAGAGGGAAGCGAGAAACGACAATGACACAACGCTTTAGCGTTGATATGCTTATCAGTTGAGCTGAAAGCCTGCCCAACAAAAAAAGCCCTTAAAAAAGGACCTCTTTGTTTTCTATGCCGTTATACTATAAACCATACTCGCTGTTATGATTAGAACATAGAAACCGGAACAAGCAAAAACTAATGCTACTTCGGTCCTCGTTGTAAATGGATGATAGTCCCAACGATTTTGTGGCCGTCTATTAGCATTAGTAATCTTACTATTTACTATTACGCCTGATACTAACAACAATCCAATTCCGAAAAGCACAAATATTGGTGCTAACACTGAAATAATAATGTTCATATTCTCCTAGTCAAATTTATTTCACACTACCTTATATACAGTTGGAGTGTGAGTTATGCCATCTTTTCAGATTTATTTTTAATATTTTCACCTGAAGAAATCCCCTGCCGCAGAACGAATAGCTTCTCCGTATTTTCAATACTAACGGAAATTTCGAAAAAGCAAATCGAAAATATGCTCTATATTGTTCTAGTGTGGCTTCGAAATAAAGTTTGATGATTTATAATAAAGTCTGATCTTTTGTGAAAAATTTTGGTCAAATTTCTGTGTAGATAGGTAAGATATTTTCTTGTTCCACAAACGGGCGCGATTGTTTAATAAGCTTCACTTTTCTTCTTCAACTATTTCATTTTCAAACAACGCAACAATTTTGAGGAGGAAGTGATTGACAATATCTATTCACGATGGTGTGTTAGTAGGATACTCAGCAAATTTTCTAGAAAATGAATTGCTATTAGATATCGAAACGGTGGCAGATGAAATTGTAACTGTTACATTCGAGAATTACTTAGCACATTATTTCGATCATGTAATGGCGGGAAGTATTTTATTTGATATTGAAGAAACAGATTTGAATACATTTTTCGAAGAGAACAAAGAACAATTTGAATCACATAAATTATATGCTTGGCCGATTTGGTACGATGATATGAATGAACTCGAACAATTCTTACAAAAAAATAATTATAAATGCTATGTTATTAGTGCGTCACTAGGATTATCAGGTTATGTATTTGCTAAAACGCAGAAAATCAAAAGGAAATGATATGTTGCGTGAGAACAGCTAGAGTTTGTGAAGTATTCTACTTAAACTAACGGGAAGCGATTGTTCAGTTAGAACAGTCGCTTCTTGTGCTAACAGGGCAGCACCTATATTTATTTTTAGTAAATTATTACATAAAATGAATGTGTTGGCTTAACTTGTTATACAATTACAATAGATAATGGTTATCGAATTAATTGACTCTCTGCCCATCAAATTGCAATTTATGGGGAGAAACCAGTAAACACTGAAAGGAAAATATATTAAATTACTTATATGTACCCGAAATGTGACTGATGTATGGTGGGATGATCAATATATTAATGCTAAACAATTGCATTTGAAGGCTAATGAGCGAGGTATTGAAGAGCCACCAAAAAATCCTACTGAAGATGACTTTTCTTATTGGACAATTGAAATGCAGAAACAAGAAGTACATGGTCTTTGGTCACAAATAGAATGATTAGAGTGGATTTCAATCTTAAAGGATAATCGAATTTTGTATTGTCTTATTCAACTACCGGAGGCTTTACGTCAATAAGGAGTGGAGCCATTTTCTCCTTAAACTAAACCGGCAGAATAGTTGAAAACGATAAAATATGGGTGGCAAGAGATGAGAAGAGCAGACTTTAAAAGTATTTCTGCCATAAATGAGTTAAGAAGATAGCTATTTTATTTAAGGAATAGTAGGTAATTTGCATAGAATTTGCGGAGAGGCTCAGAAAACAATAATTTAAGCTATAGCCTAAATTAGGCATTAGAAGATCGCGTATGATATTACAATCATTAATGGTCGCAACGACCACAGTGCTATAATGTATGACATGTGCGAGTGGAGCGATTATGCAGGTGGAGGAGTAACTTTTTACGGTAGATGGTGGACAATTTTTTATTACAGCGAATTTTTGACTTGTTGTGGATATTATCAAGCAAACATTGACGATTTCGAATATTATAGAATGACAATGATAAATCGTTTTATTGCGAACTAATTTTCATTTATCTTAATTGGAAAAGAGGTTTTGAATAAATGAATAGCAATATTATTTGGGGGATAGTATTATTAGCGCTAAGTTTGTTTCTTAAGCCATTATTGGCGATTGTGGGTAAGAATGAAAGGTTATTCAGCTTGCACTTGCAAGGTGAAACTGTGTTTTCATTAAGTCCATTTTTAGTTCAGATTATTCTGGCGGTAATTGGTATTATCATGCTTATCATCGGCAGTATGCAAG
The DNA here is from genome assembly GCF_056322905.1 of Lysinibacillus sp. G1-3. NCBI lineage: Bacteria > Bacillati > Bacillota > Bacilli > Caryophanales > Bacillaceae > Lysinibacillus > Lysinibacillus sp. G1-3. The sequence continues at coordinate 92,440 of NZ_JBWHYQ010000022.1, read as the reverse complement.
TTACAAAGCAGTAGAAAAAATAGTTGAAAGGATAGAGAGCACAACTATTGATCTTGCTACAATATTGAACATTTATAACCAAGGTATTGAAGACCGCGTTATCTAATTAGATGAAAATCATTAGGACCTTCTTCAACTAATGAGGTTTTTTTCTTGATGATCATTGAGTTGCATATGCAGCTCTTTTTTATTGAACTTACGGAGACAGATTAGTGGAAGAAGGAATATGACTTCAAATAGGGGGAGCATCAGGAAAATGCGGATTTTCAACGTTATGAATATTTAATATAAAAAGCCGAATTCAATGTTTATGGAATTCGGCTTTTCAAGTGGCTTTTAATAAAATTCGATGTTCAATTTAGATACTTCCACAATATGAGTAAACGAAACAAACGAGGTCATTATTTACTTTTATTTATAGGAACGACCAATTCCAATTCCTTTATCTCTTCACTAAAGCCCTCATTGTTTGTATGACTTGGCTTGAGTGTAAATGATTTTGGTATCGTATCCATTGGAGGCAAAGTCAGTACCATATGATGACCATAGTTCCCAACAGCCATGCCTGCTTGTAGTTTCAGTTTATCATATACATGACCATTATCATCGACTACAGAGAAATCAAACCATGGCCAACTATCGTTTTCATCCATTTCAGTAGGGTAATCAATCGTTAGGTCTATTCTTGTTGATAGAGGTGAAAATGTTACTTTGTCGGCTGTTAACGTGTAAACTTCATCCACCGTTTTAGTTGTAACTTCTGGATAATATTCAAAAACATCACCTTTTATTTTTTTTAGTGGGAAAGACACCTTCAACTTGCCCTCATAGCCAAATAAATCTTCTCCATGGACGGCAATCTCAATTTCTTCTCCATATTCATTATAATTAGAAAAGGTAAATTGATGATGTTCAATTATTGTTTTTGAGTTTATGTCATCTTGCCCAGTTGAACCAATCGCTGGTTTAACTGGTTGTCCATTAATTGTTATATAATTAAAGCCGACAATTTCTTCTTCCATCGAAAGTTCCTTTTCTCCTGTGTAAACGACTGTTACGATTAACCGGCTCCCATCATAAGCTGCTTCTTTTACAGTCATTGTTAAGCCATTTTTACTATCTTGTTTATCAATTACAGTCGTAAGTTGATCGTGTTCGATTTTATCTGAGGCAATGTCTCTAAAGTCCTTATAAATTGGACCAATCAGGGGAATATTTGATAATGCTTCTGCCATGCCTGTTGAAACAAATCCAGAACCAAGCAAAGATATACATAGCCCACATGCAACTAAGATTGACTGTTTAGTTGTTCTTCCTACTTTTCTTTTTTTCTTGGCTTGAAAGATAGCCGTTTTCTCCCTTGCCTTTAGCTTTTCAACAGGTACATTTATGTTGTCGATAGATCGATTGAAATTGTCTTTATTCATACAGATAACCCTCCTTTAAAATGGGTCTTAACTCTTTTTTTGCTCTATTTAAGTGTGATTTAACGGTTCCTTCCGGGTAATTCATGATCGCAGCAATTTCCTTAATGGACAGATCGTGGTAGTATCTCAACAAAATAATGGTTTTTACAGTAGGGTTTAAGAATTTAAAGGCTTCTGACAAATCCATTGAATGCATGATAAAATCGTTATTTTCAGAAGCGATTAATTCATTAAAGATTTCCTCATTATCCGCAGTAAAATGGCGGGACTCTTTTCGAATAAAATCAATCGATTTAAAAACTAGAATTTTTGTAATCCAACTAGAAAAACTTTCAGGCTTCTTTAATGTTTTTATTGAAATATAGGCTGTATAAATTGTTTCTTGATAGACATCTAAAGCATCTTGTTCGTTTCTAACGTATGCATAGGCAGTTCGGTACAGCTTTTGTCGAACAGAATCAATCAGTTGTTCAAATGCTTCATCATCACCCTTTTTTGCTTTTTTCACTATTTTTCCTAAATCCATTTTGGTCCTCCTATCCGTTACACAATAAAGTCGAATGAACTAGTAAATCGGTTGCACAATTATTAATTAAGCAAAACATTTCTCGAACTTGTACTCTAAAGGCTACCATTCCCGTTAAAAAGAATGTCTCCTCTCCTTGTTATTCAGTTTTTATAATAGTCATCTCATTTGTTGTAAATTTACATTTTTTATACCATTTTACAATGTTCCGTGTTATAATTTTGAAGAAAATTAATATTACTTTAATTTTAAAGGAGCATAAAATGAAATTTAAAGACCCTTGGAATCCTACACAAAAAGAAATAAAAAAATGGGCATATAGTGATGAAATGGCACCTGAGCAAGATTGGGAACTCGCCATTTATAAATCTGAAAATATACCGATGATTTGTACATTCGTTGAGGATAAGCAATGTGAACATACTTCTTATTTCCTTAATACTTTATATGTATTCACAGGAGATACGGTTCGAGTAGGGGACAATGAAGAAATTCAAAAGCTATCTCAATTACTAGATACGATGGAAAAAACAGCTGAATCAAAAGAACTTCAATTGTGGATTGAACGTTCACAACTTCTTATCGAATATCCAGAATACTATGAGAACTCTTATTGGGGTATTTGTTCAAAGTTTGTTTATGACATATAATTTAGAAGCGGGCGCAATTTTCAAAAGTTCAATTTTCTAAACAATAACAAATTCTTACATAGCCAGCAAGTTAGGAATTGCAGTTAACTGCAATTCCTTTTGTTATCTTCTAACTACTATTTGACAGTGCTAAATAGAATAGAAATTCGAATACTATTGAACAAACATAAGCGGGTTGATTCAATAAGGGGGGAATACAATTATCAAGGGAGAATATCACTCATGGCGAAAATAGAAAAGGAGAGTTAGACGATAATTATGGAGGATGTATTAAAGCAGATTATTAAAGATGATATTCCTCCTTTATTTAAGGCTAAAGGTTTTAAAAAGAAAGGAAATCATTTCGCAAAGATATTCCCGGATTTTGCGTGGGTTGTAAATATCCAAACTTCTAAGTGGAATTCGAAAGAAGATGTTGAGTTTACGTTTAATACTGGAATTTTTACTGTTAAATTGTATGGGCCATTTTATAAAGAGGATCCACCAAAATTTCCAACAGAAGATAATTCCGTTCTTAGACTTCGCATATCTGAGTTGAAAAATGAGACAGAGACTTGGTATAAAATTGGTCTTTCGAATAATTTAGATGCAATTAAAAGGGAAGTCCAAAGCGACTTGCAAAATGTGGTTTTTCCATACTTTGAGAAATTCCAAACAATAGAAGATGTAATCCAGGAAATGAAAAGAAAAGAAGAACAGGGCTGGTACGAATGCCCTCACTTCCTTACAATACTATGTAATTCATATGGTTATAATAATGAAGCGAATAAATAAAGTATATCCTGAATCCGAACTGGATTCACAAAAAGAATTCATCAAAGAATTCGCTGAATATTTAGGGCTAATAATAAAATGATTTCACTACAAGTGGAGTTACCGATTAAATTACCATACAGCTTTACCCAAACAAAATATGTTTTTTTACATTCTAAAAGGCAGATAAATTACTCTCATCTGCCTTTTTTCAAGTTATACAACCCAATGAGACGGACGTTTCAGGTGGGAGGGTAATTTTGTTTGAAGATTGCCTTGTGCTGAATTAATTTGCATTTGGGTTAAAAACATACTTGTTGAAAGGTCTGCGCCGCGTAAATTGGCATCACGTAAATCTGCACCAATAAAATCAACCCCTCTTAAATCTGCATTTTGTAGATTGGCAGCAATTAAATAAGAACCTCTAAGATCGGTTGCTCTTAAATCTTTGCCTTTTAAATTTTTCCCCATCCAATCAACCCCTCGATTGTCATACTTTCGAGTGTTTTTTCCAATCTTTACGATAAGACTTTGGCGAATTTGCTCACTTGTTTCTAACAGTAAACCATTCACTGGCAGTCGGAAAGTAGGAATATCTATTGCAAGCAATGCATCAGCTTCCAGCTCAGTTGCACGCTGTAGCTGTTCTAATTGTAAATGTAGTTTGTTATATAGAGATGAATCAACCTTATACGATAAAGCCTCCGCTACGTAAGCAATCATTTCATAAAGTTGGTCCATAATCGGAAAGACACGAAACATTTTCTCGGAAACTTCAGGGAATTGTCGCCAGTCTTGTCCATGAAAAGTTGTTTGTGAAACCTTTTGTCCAGCTCCTAAACAATCAAAAACTGTACACCCTTTAAACCCTTGATCTCTAAGTTTATGATGAATTTGGCAGCTAAAATCTGATTGTAGATTAGGGCAAGGTGTTCCGGCTGCTTTATGAATGGCAAAGTCACTAGAAGCAGCAATATTTAAAGCCGTGCAGCATAGACCAAAACAGCTTTGGCAATCAGCCTGTAAGCTTTCACGAATCTTTTTTCCATTTGTAAAATCCATTTTTTTCACTTCAGACATTGTTGTTTTCCTCTCTTAACGCATAAACTTCTTACATTTAATTCTATCATTTATTATGATTAAAAGGATATTTTTGTGTGGAAGTTTTCTACATATCGAGGAGGCAATATTCATCGTTTAACTCTAGATGATCAGGAAAATGAATTGATAGTTTTTTACAAAATGGAAACAGCCTATTGACAATTTATAGAAAAAAGTTATAATTTTTTGTAGACAGACAGTCGGTCTATTGAGGAGGCGTAATAATGAGAAAAGAAGCAATGGAGCGTAGAAACGAAATACTTGATGTAGCTGATGAGCTTTTCGGTCAGAAGGGCTTTGATGGCACAAGTACTAACGATATTCTTGAAAAGGTTGGTATTGCACGGGGAACGCTGTATTATCACTTCAAGTCGAAGGAGGATATTATGGACGCGTTAATTGAGCGGTATAATGCTCAAATTCTAGGTGCAGCAAAAGAAATTGCTGCAAATAAGAGCATCCCCGTTCACGAGCGAATTGTCCGTGTTGTAATGGCATTAAACATAAGTAGCGGAAACGGTAAAGAAATTATTGACCATATACATAAGCCCCAGAACGCGCTTATGCATCAGAAAATACAAAAGGTCATCATGAACGGTCTGCCACCGATACTGACGGAAATAATCCATGAGGGTATTGAGCAAGGATTATTTAGTACACCGTATCCCTATGAATGTATGGAAATGATTGTGGCTTATACGAATACCGTTTTTGATGATGATATGGTTGATATGACCGATGAAGAGCGTGCTTCACGTATACCAGCTTTTGTCTTCAACGTAGAAAGACTGCTCGGTGTCGAAAGTGGAAGCCTTATGTACATGATGAAGATGTTTGGCAATGGGGGTGAAGAAAATGGAAACAACGATGGTTGATTCCGAGCGTCTTTTCAAAAAATTTCTTCTGCTTTGGTCAGAGCAGCTGAAGAAATGAAAAAGAAAAAACGGTAAGATGGATTCAAAGTAAGTTTTTGGCAATTATTTGAAAATGTGGTGTGTTGATTGGGTAAATAAAGTTTATTATTGATTTCTAAAAAAAACACACATGGTAGTACATAAAAAATATAACAAGAAGCAGTGGTGAAGAATAATGGGGTAACGGTAAAAGATTTACTACAATTGCCATCATTTAGAGGGGCAGAAGTATTAACGGGTAAAATTAATCTTAATCATACGGTCTCCTCTTTATCTGTGTTAGAAGTTTCGAATGTAGATTTTTTATCTACGATCATCCAATCGGTTCAGGAAGAGTGGTATGCAGAAGAGCTAGTTATTAGCTCTTTTTATTCAATTAGAGATAGTGTTGAGCAACAATGTAAAACCATTCAACACTTACATGATCTTGGAGAATTGGGACTTATTTTATATTATGTAGGAATTGTTTTGCCTGAAATTCCAGAGGAGGTACTGCAATTAGCAGATTCTCAAGGTTTTATCATTATTTGTATGCCTAAAAATGATTACTCTCTACGTTATAATGAAGTCATTTATGAAGTGATGGAAGCGATTGTTAGTAATCAGGCTGTTAATGATCAGTTTGTGAAGGAAACTTTAGAAAAAGTCTCCTTATTGCCAGAGCATTTACAAAGTGTAGAAATCACACTGAAAATGTTATCTGATCGTCTGAAAGCTAATATTGTACTGACTAATAGTAGTTTTGATATTGTCAACCAAGTGATGTGGCCTAGAAATTCTTCTTTAGATGTTTGGCAAGTCATACAGGAATTCTCACGCGGTCATTTGCATAAGGAAAAAGGCAAACTAGAATTACAAAGAAGCAATTTAACGTGTGTCGTTGAATACAAAAGTATTCAGCAAAAAAATGGAGAACAGCTTTTTCTGTTTGTTATTAAAGAGAACACACCATTACCAGCAAAGACCATTGAAAAAATAAGTGAAGTTGTCCAAGTGGCCATTAATCTTTGGGTAACTAAACTGTTACAACAAATTTAGACAAACCTATACAAATCTGTATAGAAGCATAAATTTCTAACAGAATACCCTTCGTATCAAGCGATTGGTGCGAACTCCACGTTAATTGCTTTTAACTCCTAAAGCCTTGTGACCAACGCGGAGCTGGAAACGGCAGACGTAACGGTGCGAAAGCAGAAAAAACAACAAGGATGGCATAAGCTGAAAAAAATTACTCAGTGTCCGTAAAGGATCATCGTGACAACGGAAAACGGTGGCGCTAAGTGCTTTGGAAATGGATGTTTAGCAGCGAAACTCCTAAATCTCTCATGAGACAAGGAAGACGTTCAACGACTATCTCCTTGAGGGAGAGTAAAACCGCAAGCGAATGGCGGAAGAAAAATGTGGCTCTTATCAGAGGATAAGATGAAGATATAGTCTGCGCTTATGTGAAAGCATAAGAGGTCTACTCGTGAGAGAAAGACTGCATGAAGGGTTGCGCCGTCATGTGAACAAGAAAAACATATACAACTATAAAAATGTTAACAAACTCTCTAAATAGGGTAATGTGATTTTATCCGAGTGAAAGAGAGGTGGTACGCATGGAATGAATGTCCGTTGAGAAATTTGCTAAACGTGTTGGCGTAAATGTTGTAACGCTAGCGACAAAGATAAGACTAAAACCAACTAAAGAACAAGAGGTTTTGTTTTGGAAGTCTGCGGGGACTGCGAGATGGGCTTATAATTATTTCTTGGCTGAAAGTGAACGTATTTATAACGACGAGAAGCGTACAGTCAAAGAGGGCGAAGTTCGTAAAAAAATCAATAACGAACTGAAACCATCAACGCATAAATGGCTTAAGGAAGTTGGAAGCAATGTGATGAAGCAGGCGGTGAAAGATGCTGACATCGGTAGAAAGCGTTGGTTCGAAGGCATGACTGGAAAGCCAAGGTTCAAAAGCAGACGAAGAAGTAAAGTTAGTTTTTATGTAAATTACGAAAGTTTAAAACGAACGAATGAAGGTTTTAGAGGTGAAAAAATTGGTAATGTGAAAACTTGCAATGCACTTCCTAAGCTTAAAAAAGGTCATAAATATTCGAATCCACGCATTTCATTCGACGGACGAAATTGGTTCTTATCCATTGGATTTGAGCAAGAATTTGAGCCATATGATTTGACAGGCGAAAGTTTAGGAATTGATGTAGGTATTGAAAAATTGGCAGTTTGTTCTGATGGTGAGTTCAAAAAGAACATCAACAAAACCAAAGAAGTCAAACGATTAGAGCGAAAGTTGAAACGAGAACAACGACAACTAGCTCGGAAGCTTGAGGCCAACACGAAAGAGTATACTAAAAACCGAAAGCCAATCTATAAAATACCTTTAAAGAATATGAAAAATATTCAAAAACAAGGCACTAAAATCCGTAATTTATATAAGCGACTTAACGACATCCGAACAAATCATTTACATCAATGTTCTAATGAGATTGTGAAAACCAAACCATCTCGTATTGTAATGGAACATTTAAATGTAAAAGGGTTGATGAAAAATAAACATCTGGCGAAGGCGGTAGCCGGGCAAAAGCTATATGAATTCAAACGGCAAATTCACTACAAATGTCAAAAATACGGAATTGAATTTATTGAAGCCGACAGATGGTATCCATCATCCAAAACTTGTTCTTCTTGTGGGCAAATCAAATCTAATTTGCGACTGAAAGACAGATTATTTATCTGCTCTTGCGGATTAAAGTTGGATAGAGATTTGAACGCAAGCATTAACTTAGCAAATTACTTAATCTAAGGAATTTAACCGAAACTAAACCTTAGATGTGTACGCAACGATACTGCGGAATTTAAGCCTTTGGAGAGTCATATTAAATGGCAGTAGCTTTTTGCGAAACCAGACTCGGAGAATAAGGAAGACAAACATACGAAAGTCGGAAGATATAAGTTGTGTCACAGTAGAGATGTCTACATTTTAGAAATGTATATGTTTTTCGTATCGGGGGACAAGCACGATGAAGTTAGTGAATATGCATTAGTAAAAGCTATTATTAATGATGAAAGTGACAAAAAGCGAAGACTAGCTAACATGCTAAATATCGATGTTTCAACTATTCAAATGTTGTGGTTAATTTATATTAACGATATATCAGAAGAGAAAAAAATAAGGGATGAACTTGGAGAGCAACTTTCAAAATATTATCAAACGACAGTGATTCAATGCATTGATCGCTGTATTATTGTTCTTTTAGGAAATGGCTTGTATAAACTTCATGAATATGAGATTGCTACTGAGTTTATTGAAACAACTAATTACTACTCCCAAATATCAGAAATTGTTTACTCACCGAAAATGAAAAATACGAAAGCTGTCCGTCAAATGTATCAATTGGTGAATCAAGTAGGAGAGAAAGCTCATATCATCTATCCAATGCGCAAATTGTTTACTGCCGCTGAATTTCGATCGATGCAACGAGCTATTGATTTAAGTAAACAGGGAGAAGAAGTGATTGAAGAATCCCTTTCCGTTATTGAGCCGATTTTAGATGAAAAAGAGTCCCTCAATACATTAATGGCTTTTCTTTTAGATGCAAATGGTAGTTTTGATGAATGTGGGAAAAATTTATTCATTCACAAAAATACAGTAAAGTATCGTATCAAAAAAATTAGTGAACTAATCGGAAACGATGTAACGGCTTATTCGGAATTTTACGATGTATATATGGCATGCATGATCTATCGACTAATAAATGGTTAGAAAAGTCTGAATCTTTGTCTAGAAAGACAAAAATTCAGACTTTTTTTTCTTTTTCGAAAAAGACATAGGTCTCTTCCTTCTTTTATAATAACAAACATTAACTAATTCAAAAGGAGGGGACAAAATGGAGAAAGATGGGCAAAGTCAGTCTTGGTATAGTTTAGGGATTATTTGGGCAGGCGCAATGATTTGTATACCAAGCTTATTAGTTGGGAATACATTGATTTCTGGTATGGGTTTAACGAAGGCATTAGCCGTGTCTTTTGTTGGATATGCAATTGAAGTAATCATCATGATTTTTCAAGGAATGCAAAGTAGTGATTTAGGAAAGCCAACCGTTCATGTCGCGGGACAAGTGTTTGGTAAAAAGGGATCCCGGACGATTCTTTCTATTATTTTGGCGATTGCTTGCTTAGGTTGGTTTGGGATTCAAGCCAATGTTTGCGGAGTTGCGTTAGCTAATTTATTTGCAGAGTATGATATGAATGTACCTATTCCCGTAGCTTCTTTACTTAGTGGTTTGGTGATGGTAATTTCAGCTGTTTATGGCATCAAAGTGCTACGTGTCTTAAGCTATATTGCAGTTCCTTTCTTAATTGTCATTTGTCTACTAGGTTTAACGCAAGCTTTATCTGGTGACACGCTACAGCTTATCTTGGACTACAAACCTAAAAATAACATGAGTTTTTCGGATGGACTAGCTATAACAATCGGTTCATTTGCACTTGGGGCAGTAATCGCAGGTGATTATTCCCAATATTCCAAAAAACGTTCCGATGTTTTTAAAGCAGCAACATTTGGCATTATTCCAGCTGGAGTATTGATGATTGGTGTTGGAGCTGTTTTAACAATCGCTTATCAAACAAGTGATATTACTGCAGTCTTTCTGAATATTGTCACGCCATTAATCGGTGGGATTGCTTTGATTTTAGCTACATGGAAAACCAATTTGGTAAATGCAATCTCTGGAGGAATCGCCTTAATTAATGTATTTAATATTTCCAAGGACAAAGAAAAAATGGCGATTGCTCTAGCTGGAACGGTAGGGACTATACTTGCTGTGATTGGTATTTTAAATTACTTTACACCCATTATGTCGATATTATCTGCGATGATTCCTCCAGTTGCAGGCGTTATGATTGCCTCTTATTGGGTGATAAATAAAGGGGATCAAACAAGCTGGAAGGAAGTTGACGGTGTCAATCGTTTAGGTGTTTTCTCATGGCTAGTAGGGGCAGTTGTTGCTAGTATCCCAGTTGTTTTATCGTTATTCCCTAGCTTGCCGCAATTACCTAATCAGCCCTTAATTGGAATTGTTATTTCATTTGTCATTTATTATTTCGGTTATCGTTTATCAATGCAAAAGACTGTCATATTGGAGGAAAATAGATGAGATATTTAGATAAAGAAGCTATTGAACATATTGCGATTGGAGCAGCCTTTTTAGGAACAGGCGGAGGAGGGGACCCTTATATCGGGAAGATGATGGCTCTTTCTGCAATTGAAAAAAATGGTCCAGTTAAATTGTATTCAGTGGATGAAATTGAAGATGAAGATTTTTTCATTCCAGCTGCTATGATGGGGGCACCTTCTGTTCTAGTCGAGAAATTTCCGCGAGGAGATGAGTTTGTTAAAGTTTTTCAAAAACTAGCGAAGTATATTGGACAAGAAAAGATTACAGGAACATATCCAATGGAAGCAGGGGGAGTGAATTCGATGATCCCGATTGTCGTAGCGGCACAACTGGATATCCCACTCATTGACTGTGATGGCATGGGGCGTGCATTCCCTGAATTACAAATGGTGACGTTTAATTTGGACGGTATTTCTGCAACACCAATGGCCATTACTGATGAAAAAGGAAATATCGGGATTTTTGAAACGATTAATAATAAATGGACAGAACGGATAGCACGTTCAGCAACAGTTGAAATGGGCGCTAGCTCTTTAGTTAGTTTGTACCCAACGACTGGAGCTCAGATTAAAAAGAGCGGAGTCCATCATATCATTACACTTTCAGAAAAAATCGGAGAAATAATTGCTTCCAAAAATAGAAATGTAAATGATAAACTTCATGAATTGTTACAGCTAGTTTCTGGCTATGAATTATTCCAAGGTAAAATTGTCGATGTGATACGAGAAACAAAGGGTGGATTTAATCTTGGAAAAATGAATCTGGAAGGAATGGAAGTCAATAAAAACGAAAAAATGAAAGTTCATTTCCAAAATGAAAATCTTATCGCTGAGATAAATGATCAAGTTATAGCAATGACCCCAGATTTAATTTGTTTAGTAGATTATGAGACTTTATTGCCAGTAACAACGGAAAGTTTAAAATACGGTAAGCGTGTCCGAGTAATTGGATTGCCAGCCAATGAAAAATGGCGAACTGATAAAGGAATAGAAACAGTAGGACCAAACTATTTTGGTTATGATTACGATTATGCTCCAATTGAGGAATTGGTTAAAAAGGTGGGTGCTGAACATGTATAAGATTGGAATTGATGTAGGTGGGACGAATACGGATGCCATTATTTTAGATGAACATAGCAATCTCGTTCATAGTGTTAAATCGCCAACAAGTGTAGATATTAAAACAGGTATTGAAACAGCATTACGAAACTTATTACAAGAATCGAATATTGATAAAACGAAAATTACGCATGCAATGTTAGGAACAACGCAATGTACAAATGCCATCGTAGAGCGTAAAAAATTAGCGAAAGTCGGTGTGATTCGACTAGGCTATCCAGCAACTGCCTCTGTACTTCCATATACTGCATGGCCTAAAGATATGATTGAAAAATTATCGGGAAATTATGCTTTAGTCCATGGGGGGTATGAATACGATGGTCAACTTTTAGGCGAGCTTGATGAAGGCGAGATTCAAACGCTTTTAGAGGACTGGCGTGATAAAGTAGACTCTATAGCGATAGTTGGCGTCTTTTCCTCCATTAAAAATGATCAAGAGTTGCGGGTTCGCAGACTAATACAAGAAGTTTATGGAGAAGAATTCCCAATCTCCTGCTCGTCGTTAATTGGATCAGTAGGTTTAATTGAACGTGAAAATGCTAGCATTTTAAATGCGGCTTTAAGCAAAGTAATTGAAACGACAACGACAGGCTTTGTTCATGCGTTAGAAGGTGAGGGGATTTTCAATGCCAAAGTGTATTTATGCCAAAATGATGGAACTTTGATGTCAATTGACTATGCTAAACAATTCCCGATTTTAACGATTGCATGTGGACCGACAAACAGCATACGTGGCGCATCTTATTTAGCCAAAATCAAAGATACGATGGTTTTGGATGTTGGTGGAACAACTTCCGATATCGGTGTTTTACAGGATGGATTTCCGCGCGAATCTTCTGTAGCAGTAGAAGTAGGGGATATTCGCACAAATTTTAGAATGCCAGATATCATTTCGGTTGGACTAGGTGGAGGCAGTATTGTCCGAGTACACAATGGGAAAATTACGGTTGGACCTGATAGCGTTGGGTACAAAATTTCTGAAGAAGCACTTGTTTTCGGAGGGAATACTCTTACGACAACAGACATTGCAGTTCGTCTTGGATTAGCTGAAGTGGGTGATTGTTCTTTAGTAGCGCATATTGATGAAGCGTTCGCTAAAGAAGCTCAATTAGAAATATCATTTTTAATTGAGCAAGCCATTGATAAAATGAAAACTTCATCAGAAGATGTTCAGCTTGTCTTAGTTGGTGGGGGGAGTGTTATTGTTCCAGAAACTCTTCGAGGAGTCTCCAATATTGTTAAATTTGAAAATGGGACTGTAGCAAATGCAATTGGTGCGTCTATTGCTCAAATAAGTGGTCAATATGAACAAATTTATATTTACTCTAGGGAGCCACGTGAGATTTCTCTGAACGATGCTCAAGAAAAAGCAGTGAAACAAGCTGTTTTAGCAGGAGCTCTTGCTGAGACGATTGAGTTAGTAGAAGTAGAAGAAACACCTCTTGCCTACCACCCGGAAAATGCAACGAGATTAAAAGTTAAAGTAGTTGGGAAAATGGGCTAGCAATTGCTTTCAGCTAAATTAATGTAAATAAACTAAATAGAATAAAATCAAGGAAGTGCCATATTTTTTAGAGGGCACTGAAAAAGTCTATATCTTCTCACATTGCGAAGTATTCAACAATTAAATCGTTGAATACCTCGCTTTTTTCATTTGACACTGTGACTCTACTGTTGTTTTCCGAAGCATTCCGCTCGCTTTCCGCGGGCGAGCGCCGAGCCTCCTCCTACGCTTCGCTTCGTGCGGGGTCTCGTCTGTCTCGCTTTCCTTTATAATAAAAGAATCAATGTGCAGGTGGTACCCCCGATGATTTCAAAATCAAGAAACCCTTAATTAAGTCCATATATGGCGATCTACGATATTGTTGTGCCAAAAGATAATATACTTCGCCAAATCAATGAACTTGTTGATTTTTCATTCATTTTAGTCTTCTGATGCGGATGCGCGAAAAGGGTATAAGACGTCGGAATCTTCTTTCTTCGGGTATAAGACACATATCGCGTTGAGTGATGAACGTATTATTACAGGGGCTGTCATTACAACAGGTGAAAAAAGCGATGGAAAATATCTTCAAGAGTTAATTGAAAAAAGCAGACAAGCAGGTATGAAAATTAATACAGTTATTGGTGACGCAGCTTACTCTGATCTCCACTCACCCCTATTCACAAAGGTTGAGTTTTAGCATAGTATTCTAATTTATTAGGAATAGGAGAAACCTCAGCATTAATTTAGACCGAAGACGAAGATACAGCTTTCCCATTTCATGAAAGAAGAGTCCTTTATCAAAGGGTTCTTCCTTTTTTTGAAGTAATACTTGCAAATTTAAAAGTCATAGTGTAATATCTGACTAGTACACTATGACACGAGGTGTTTATGTTGAAAAAATTCGCAGGGCTTTTAAAAAAGGAATGGGTGCTTTATCGGACATGGCTATTTGTAGGGGTTTTTATAGGGATTATGCTGTCGATGGTAGTTCCATATTTAATAAGGCGGTTAAGTGATGGATTTACGATGGAAAATCAGCTGTCATTTGCTTTCTCAATACTAGTACTTATAATAGGGGGATTTTTTTCGATATTACAATTCCTAGCTAGTATGCGTCATGATTTAAAGAGCAAAGAGATATGGCTGCATTCAACTAGTTCTATCGCACAGCTTGTAGGTGTGAAAATCGTATTTTCCTTAATAGGATACGCTATCTTCAATTTTATCTTTGTGAGTTTAGCTATTTACAAAATCAGAGATGAAATTGTTGGTAACTTCGCCCAAGTACTTTTATTGCTGTTGTTTATTGTAGCAATTATTGTAATTCTTCAATTGATGATGTTTGTAATAATGGTATTATTTTTAGCATTTAATCTCCAAATGAAACATTTAGTTGGTAGATTTTCTATTGTTATTACTATGGTTACCTTCTTCTTCAGTATGGATTTGTGGTTTAAATTTACAGAAAGTAAATTATATGATAATATTTTCCATCATGTAGAGATTCCGTTAACGTGGTTGGATCAATATTTCCCGAAAATACAAACGACGGAGCTACTTTTAGGCTCATTTTATGTCGTAGAAGAAGTGGCATCGATCATTTGGCTAGCGATCTTATTTATCATAGCGACAAAGTGGCTTGAAAAGGTGGTTTTACGATGACAATCGACTTTTCTCGTGATAAGCCCATATATAGCCAGCTCGTAGATCGGATATGTGGGGATATTTTGAAAGGGAAGCTAGTGCTTGGGGATCGACTTCCTTCGGTTCGAGAATATGCAGTGGAAACAGGTGTCAATGTAAATACTGTGCAACGAGTGTATAAGGAGTTAGAAGCAATGAATATAACGGAAACCAAACGAGGGCAAGGTACATTTATTACAACCGATGATGAGCGGATTACTCTATTACGGGAAGATATGAAAAATCAACTGGCAGATCATTTTTTAACTTCTATTGAAGCACTTGGGTTTTCAAAGGATGAGATGCTCGTTGTTTTACAAAATAAATCATGAGGTGAAATAAATGCTACAGCTATCAAATGTTTCTTTTCGTTATATGAAAAAGCCTATTTTACAAGATGTGTCTTTTTCCATACCTGTTGGACAAATCATTGGGCTTGTTGGGGAAAATGGTAGTGGCAAGTCGACACTATTAAAAGTGTTGGCCGGCTTATTACGTCCATCAAGTGGTGAGGTATTGCTAAATGGAACGCCTGTTACACGTAGAAGTGCTGACGAAATTGCCTATTTACCAGATATTGATTTGTTTTTTGATTTTTACACAGGTGAGCAGCTTTTTCAGCACTATGCCTCTCAATTCGAAGATTTTTCGTATGATAAAGCTTGTATCGTTGCAGAATTTTTACAGGTTGATAAAAATGTAAAGTTACGGCAATTATCGAAGGGGAACCGTGGCCGGATGAAAATGGCCGCAACTCTTGGGCGAGAAGTACCTTTTTATTTAATGGATGAGCCTTTCTCTGGTCTGGATCCAATCGTTCGAGAACAGTTAATTAAAGGGTTAATTCAATTTACTGACATTGAACACCAAACAATTTTATTATCAACGCATGAGTTATATGAGGTAGAGCCTATTTTAGATCAAATCATTTTATTGCAAAATGGATCGATTATTGCACAAGAGGAAGTAGAGACGATTCGAGATGTTTCGAATAAGGATGCTGTGCAATGGATGAAGGCGTATTATAAGAAAGGGTGAAATTTATGACAACACAACCAATTGTTCAATTGCAAAATTTATCAAAAACTATTGGTGGCAAGCAATTGATTCAGCAATTGAATATCGATTTATATCCAGGGCAAATCACTGGTTTTTTAGGACCGAATGGTGCAGGGAAAACAACGACAATTCGTATGATGACAGGTCTTATGAATCCAACAGAAGGGAAAGTCATTATTGATGGTCTTTCTTTACAGGACAATTATGAGGAAGCGATCAGTAAAGTCGGTGTAATTGTAGAAAATCCGGAAATGTATAAATTTATGACGGGCTATAAAAACCTATTGCACTTTGCGCGTATGCATAAAAATGTTACAAAAGAGCGTATTCAAGAGGTAGTGAGACAGGTCGGTCTTGAAAATCGTATTCATGAAAAGGTTTCGACGTATTCGCTAGGGATGCGTCAGCGTTTAGGGCTTGCTCAAGCACTACTTCATCGACCAAAATTTTTAATTTTAGATGAACCAACAAATGGTTTAGACCCAGCAGGTATCCGCGAGTTTCGTATGTACTTGCGTAAAATTGCGACGGAGGAAGGCGTATCTGTATTTGTTTCCAGCCATTTATTATCCGAAATTGAATTAATGTGTGATCGAGTAGCTGTCATACAAAACGGCAAACTCATCGATATTCGTGATATTAACGTTGAAACATCTTCGTTTTATTATATTGAAGCTACACCAAATGATCAGGTTGCAGCTCTTCTACAAAAGCTCGATTACAACTTTGTGGCGGAAAATAACGGTTATGTAGTGGAAATTAAAAAAGAGGACATACCGAAACTCATTACCCAATTTGTTAACGAAGAAATTCAATTATTTGCCGTACAACCGCATCAAAAAACGTTAGAGGATCAATTCTTAGAAATGACAGGAGGTGGCCAAATTGTTGAAGCTAATGCAAAATGAATGGATGAAGTTATGGCATAAAAAAGGAACTTGGGCAATGGTCGCGCTAGTAATCCTCTTTATTATTGGTCCTGGTATTATGATGAAATACTATGAAACAAAAGAGGGTAGCACATGGCAGGAAAGTGAACAGCAGGCCATTGAGAATTATAAAGAAATACTGAATGATGACAATTTATCGGCAGAGGATAAAAATATCTATGAAGAGAAAATAGCTATTTCTGAGTATCGATTAGCAAATGATGTGCCGTCTCAAGACTTAGCAGGCTTTATGTCATTTACAGGTAGTATGCTGAATTTAGTCACATTATTTACAGTTATTGTTGCCGCAAGTATTGTGTCTAGTGAATTCTCTACTGGTACGATTAAAATGTTATTAACACGTCCTGTTTCACGGGCAAAAATATTAACTTCAAAATTACTAACGACTTTCATATTTGGACTCTTATTATATATTGTCAATGTTGGAGTTAGCGCTCTAGTTGGGCTTATACTATTTGGTGGTACAAATGGTGCTGAGTTAGAAATAGTCAACGGTCAGGTTGTTGAAAAAGCAATATGGAATGATTTAGCATATCACTATTTACTTACTGGTGGAAACTTTGTTATGTCAATGTTGTTTGCTTTCTTAGTAGGCTCTGTTTTCCGTTCAAGCTCTTTGGCGATTGGCTTAACGATGTTCTTATCGTTTACTGGCGGTATGATTGTGATGTTCTTAAGCAAATATAAAATCGTTAAATATGTTTGGTTAACTCATTCAGATTTAACACAATATGAACATAGTAGTTCAATACTAGACGGCATTACAATGCCATTCTCACTCACGATTCTTGCGATTTATGCTGTACTTTTCCTTTTGATCAGCTATATCTCCTTTATGAAACGTGACGTCACAGCATAAATAAAAGAATTAATGAACTGTAGTCCAATTGGCTTGAAGAAAAGCTTCCAATTGGGCTATATTTTGTTCCTATAAAAATCATGCTTATGTGTAATAGGATTTTAAATTTTTGAATTCCTTTCTTCAGTTCAAAAATAATGTTTATTTTTTATTCGAGTGGTAATATAATTGATAACAAACTTAATGAAAACGCTTTTTCTATTAAGTGGTCTAGACAACTATACCAAAGGGGGATATTTAATGTTAGCTTTCTTACAAAAAATCGGTAAGTCGTTAATGTTTCCAATCGCTACATTACCAGCAGCAGCAATATTGTTACGCTTAGGCTCTGATGACATGCTTGGTGCAGTGTCAAATGACGTTATTAAGCATATTGCAAGTATTATGGCAGCATCTGGTGATGCGATTTTAGGTAATTTATCTATCATATTTGCGATCGGTATCGCGATGGGCCTAGCACATGATAATAGTGGTGGTGCAGCATTAGCGGGCGCCATTGCACATCTAGTGCTAGTCGCAGTATTAGGATCTGTAAATGAAGACCTGAATATGGGTGTATTCGGTGGTATTATTGCAGGTATTACTGCAGGCTTACTTTATAACAAATTCTATAATGTAAAATTCCCAGAATGGCTGTCATTCTTCGGAGGACGGCGTTTTGTACCAATTATAACGTCCATCACGATGGCGATTTTAGGTGGTATTTTAGCTGTTATATGGGGACCAATTCAAGGTGGTATTGATTCAGTAGGGAACTGGTTAATCGGTGCTGGATCACTTGGAGTTGGGTTATATGGCTTCTTAAATCGTCTATTAATTCCAGTCGGTCTACATCATGTTATTAATACGATCATCTGGTTTGACTTTGGTGAATTTACGAATGCTGCAGGCGAACTTGTTAAAGGAGATATTCATCGATTTTTAGCTGGAGACCCATCAGCAGGACATTTCCAAGCAGGTTTCTTCCCAATTATGATGTTTGGATTACCAGCAGCGTGTCTTGCGATGTACTTTGCAGCGAAAAAGAAAAATCGTGCAGTAGTCGGTGGTATGTTCGTATCCATCGCATTGACAGCATTTTTAACAGGTGTAACAGAACCTATTGAATTTACATTTATGTTTTTATCGCCAGTTCTTTATGGGATCCATGCAGTTTTAACAGGTATTTCGCTTGCCGTTGCCTATATTATTGGATTCCGTGACGGTTTTGCCTTTTCTGCAGGTTTAATTGACTATCTTTTAAACTTTGGTTTAGCTGATAGTCCATGGCTATTACTGCCATTGGGATTAGGTTTCGGGGCAATTTACTTTGTCGTTTTCTATTTCTTAATCAAGAAGTTAGATTTAAAAACACCTGGTCGTGAAGACGAAGATGAAGAAGGGGCAGATGTTACTTCGGCTGTTTCTGATGATTTAGATGTACGTGCTTTCCGTACAATCGAAGCGTTAGGTGGACAAGAAAATATTAAGCAAGTTGATTACTGTACAACACGTCTTCGTATGACTGTTGATGATGCGGATCAGGTGGATGAAAAAACATTAAAACAAACGGGCGCACGTGGTGTTATGCGTATAAGTAAGACAAATGTACAAGTAATTATCGGTACATCTGTAGAGTTTTTGGCAGAAGCCATGAAGGATCGCCTGAAAAAAGGGAATCCAGCTCCTTCAAATGTAGATGTACAAAAAGAAGCGCCTGGTGAAGAGGCAACAGCAGCAGAAGGAACAAATCCTTCCAATGATTTTGAAATGCCGATTACAGGAGATTTAATACCGTTATCTGACGTGCCAGATGATGCATTCTCGTCAGGTATAATGGGGCCAGGTTTTGGTATTCATCCAAAGGATGGTACAGTTCATGCGCCATTTGATGGTCAAGTAGTAATGGTTTTCCCAACGAAGCATGCGATTGGCTTAAAATCTGATTCAGGTGTTGAACTATTAATTCATGTCGGTTTAGATACGGTCACTCTAAATGGTGAAGGTTTTGAAGCGATGGTTACAGAAGGTCAAGTAATTAAACGTGGCGATACATTATTAAAAGTTGATTTTGAGAGTATTAAAGACAAAGTACCGTCTATCGTTACACCAGTTGTTTTCACAAGTTTAATGGGACAGGAAATTGCACTTGAAAAAACTGGTTTCCAACGATCGGGTTCACGTAACATTATTTCGATGAAGAATTAACAAAAAAGGATGCTGTCTAAAAAGGTCCATCTAACAAAATGAACATGCACTAATCGTAAATCCGCTTAATTTTCTGTGGGAAAGCATAGTCCCACAGAAATCTATGCGGTTCGTAGCGCTTTATCAAAATATGAGCATTGATAGGATCGCTTTAAACATACTATTTTTAGGCCAGTATCTTCTATCAATCCTAGGAGATGTTTTTAATGAATTTATTAATCCGTAACATCACAGTTGTTAATGCAACAGGACGACTGGAATGTGTCGACGTTTTCATGAAGGATGGGAAAATTGCACAAATTGCGCAGCAAATTGACGCAGATCACGTGCAAATTATAGATGGTACAGGGAAATTTTTATTCCCTGGTTATATAGATATGCATATTCATGGCTCTGCTCAAATGGACACGATGGATGCATCGAATGAAGGTCTTCATACAATGGCGAAATCACTTGCAAAAGAAGGTACAATAGGCTTTTTAGCAACGACTATGACACAAAGCTATCAAAATATTGAACGTGCTCTTGAAAATATTGCGCAGTTTACTTCAAATCCAGATGAGGCAGAACTTCTAGGTATTCATGTAGAAGGCCCTTTTATATCAAAAAAGCGTGTAGGTGCACAGCCGCTTGAATATGTTGTACCACCTGATTTTGCTGTTTTTACAAAGTGGCAAAACATAAGTGCCCATAAAATTAAACAAATTACAATGGCGCCAGAAGAACCAAATGGATTTGAGGTCGTTCAAGCAATTGCAGATAGCGGAGTGGTCGTTTCAATTGGTCATTCTGATGCAACATTTGAACAAATGAAAGAAGCGGTTCGTCATGGTGCAACACAAGGCACACATTTATACAACCAAATGCGCCCATTCCATCATCGAGATCCAGGTGTTGTCGGTGGCGTATTATTATTAGAGGAAATGAAGGCAGAAATCATTGTTGATTTTATCCATATGCACAAGGATGCCGTGAACATGGCATATCGTTTAAAAGGGGCAGATGGTATTATTTTAATAACCGATGCAATGCGAGCAAAAGGTATGCCCTATGGGGATTATGACTTAGGTGGTCAAATGGTTCATGTCTCCGAAAGTGGAGCGCATTTATCAAACGGAGCCCTTGCTGGTAGTATATTAAAAATGGACCAAGCTGTGAGGAATATGCAACTCATCACGAACTGCACGTTAGAAGAACTAGTTAAAATGTCGAGCTACAATGCAGCAAAACAACTAAAACTGACGAACAAAGGACAAATCGAAGAAGGATTTGATGCAGATGTTGTAATTGTGGATAAACAGTTAATGTTGCAACAAACAATAAAGGCTGGAAAAGTAGTCTACGAAGCATAAGATTTCGTATGCCTGTTTAATAAGTAAATAAGGGGGAATAGGAAATTGAAACTGGAACGCTTTGCTTCAAAAGAAGATTTATACGCTCGTGCAGTAGACATTATTGTGAGTACTAAAAATGAAGGTGCTACAACGTTCGGTCTAGCTACAGGTGGTACAATGGAGCCGGTGTATAGTAAAATTTGTGAAACTGATATCGATTTTACGAATTGTATTAGCTTCAACCTGGATGAATACGTTGGACTTAGTGCTAAACATGAACAAAGTTACGCATATTATATGTACAAACATTTATTTCACAACAAACCATTTAAAGAATCTTATTTACCGAATGGTTTAGCTCATAATCCTGCTGAGGAAATGGCAAGCTATGAATCATTATTACAGCAGCATCCATTAGATTTTCAATTGCTTGGGATCGGACAAAACGGTCATATCGGCTTTAATGAACCAGGCACATCATTTGATTCGTTTACACATCTTGTAACGCTTGAAGAATCAACACGTCAAGCGAATGCACGTTTCTTTGATTCAATTGATGACGTTCCAACCCAAGCATTTACGATGGGAATTCAATCAATCATGCGCGCTAAGTGCATTTTGTTAATAGCTGTAGGAGAAGCGAAACGTGAAGTATTAGAACGCGTTCTTGCATCTGAATATACAGAAGATGTTCCAGCAAGTGTATTAACAAAACACCCCAATATCATTATATTAACAGATTTACAAAAAGAGGAGAATGAACAATGAAAACAAAACAATTTACAGTAATAGACCCACTAGGAATTCACGCACGTCCAGCTAGCCAATTAGTAGCAGCAGCAACACCATTTGCTTCTTCAATTGAGTTACAGACAGAACAAAGAACAGCCAATTTAAAATCTATTTTAGGCGTTATGGGATTAGCCCTAAAACAAGGTTCAATGTTTACATTACAAGTAGAGGGGGAGGATGAAGAACAAGCGTTTACTGCATTAACAAAATTAATTTCAGAAACGGGGCTAGCACAATGATCCAACTCAAAGGTATTGCCGCATCTGACGGCATTGCCATTGCAAAAGCATATTGTTTAGTACAACCGGATTTATCGTTTGCGAAAACAACTATTCAGGATATTGATGCAGAGCAGCAACGCTTAGTGGCCGCGCTTGACAAATCAGCAGAAGAGTTGGCCGCTATTCAACAGCTAACGCATGAAAAATTAGGGGCGGAAGAAGCTGCTATTTTCGGTGCACATCTACTTGTCGTAAAAGATCCAGAATTAATTGGACCGATCAAACAAAAAATTGCCGAAGAAGCTGTCAATGCTGAATATGCATTGAATGAAGTTTCGACGATGTTTGTATCATTATTTGAAGGTATGGATAATGAATATATGAGTGAGCGTGCTGCAGATATTAAAGACGTGTCAAACCGCGTTTTAGCGCATCTACTCGGTGTACATATTCCAAATCCAAGCAATATTAATGAACAGGTGATTGTTGTAGCAACTGATTTAACTCCTTCTGAGACAGCACAATTGGACCGTAATTTTGTACTTGGCTTTACAACGGATATTGGTGGTCGTACATCACACTCTGCCATTATGGCACGTTCACTAGAAATTCCAGCCGTTGTAGGGACAGGTACAGCAGTTGAGTCTATTCAAGATGGTGATTTATTAATCGTGGATGGTTTAACAGGTGATGTACTTGTGAATCCAACAGAAGAAGTGGTTGCAACCTATAGAAAAAAAGCGGAAGGCTTTACTGCTCAACAAGCAGAGTGGGCAACATTACTAACCGAAAAAACGATTTCCAAAGACGGTGTTCAAGTTGAACTAGCTGCCAACATTGGGTCACCAAATGATTTAGAAGGTGTTCTACGTCACGGTGGTGAAGGAATCGGTTTATATCGTACAGAATTTTTATATATGGGACGAGACAACTTACCTTCTGAGGAAGAACAATTTACGGCCTATAAAACGGTATTAGAAGGAATGGAAGGTAAAGCGGTTGTCATCCGAACACTCGATATTGGTGGCGATAAAAACTTACCATATTTACCGCTCCAAGAAGAAATGAATCCGTTTCTCGGTCATCGCGCGATTCGTCTATGTTTAGAGTATCAAGACATTTTCCGTACACAATTGCGTGCATTACTACGTGCATCCAATTACGGTAACTTAAAAATTATGTTCCCTATGATTGCGACATTGCAAGAATTCCGTGACGCGAAAGCGATTCTTTCGGAAGAAAAGGAAAACCTACTTGCAAAAGGCGTCGAGGTAAGTGAGATTGAAATTGGCATTATGGTTGAAATTCCATCAACAGCAGTGATGGCAGATATTTTTGCGAAAGAAGTAGACTTCTTCTCGATTGGTACAAATGATTTAATTCAATATACGATGGCAGCGGATCGTATGAATGAAAAAGTATCTTATTTATATCAACCATATAACCCTGCGATTTTACGTTTGATTAAAATGGTCATTGATGCGGCTCACAAAGAAAAGAAATGGGCTGGTATGTGTGGTGAAATGGCAGGGGATGAATATGCTGTACCACTATTACTTGGTTTAGGTCTAGATGAATTTTCAATGAGTGCAACATCCATTTTAAAAACACGTTCCTTAATTAAACATTTATCCGTAGCGGATATGCGAACATTAGCAACAGAAGCATTACAATTAACAACATCTGATGAAATATTAGATAGAGTGAAGCAAGCTGTTCATTAATTGTTTGCAAACATAAGACAAGATAATAAGTAGTTGAAGATTAAGAAAATGGGTGATCTTCAACTGCTTTTTTATTTTGTACAATGATGAGAAATGGATTTAAGACAAAGATAGATTTCGATATAATGAATGAAAAACTGGTAAGCAAATTAGAATTAATTATATTGAACTTTTACGTTAATCTGCATCATTTATTCATATTTACCTTCTATACTAGGGGAATATCAGAATTCATAACTAGTTTAAGAGGAGTGGGAAAATGAAAGCAGGAAAAATAACGAAAGATGAAGGAACAAAGTGGAATAAAATCGCCGCTGCGGGTAAGTTATAAAATAGAAGGTGTATGTATAGTTTAATGTCGAAAATAAGTCAAACTATTAGTGGACCTATTACAGTATTTTTAAACGCCTATGAACATTCCCCATTCATTATAGCAATTCTTCTTGGATTAGTAGGCGCTTTAGCACCTTGTCAATTAACGGGGAATATGAGTGCTATCACTTTTTATGGAAATCGATCTTTGCAAATGAAAAACAATTGGCAGGAAATTGTCTTCTTTATAGTAGGGAAAGTCGTTGTATTTAGTTTAATAGGTTTATTCGCCTGGCTATTCGGTCAGTCCTTTGAAACGGTGATGACAAAGTATTTTCCTATTTTCCGTCAAGCGATTGGTCCAATCATGCTAATAACAGGACTCGTTCTAATTGGAGTTTTAAAATTAAAATTTTTAAATCGAATCCCTAATTATATTCCTGCTGTTTTAAAAGAGGGGAAATTGGGCTCATTTCTGATGGGGGCTAGTTTTTCCATTGCATTTTGCCCTACGATGTTTGTGCTATTTTTCGTATGGTTAATGCCTACTGTCATAACCTCTTCATATGGGGTAGTTTTACCGGCCATTTTTGGAATTGCAACCTCTGTGCCACTTCTAATGATGCTGGGGCTTATTCAATTATTTGACGCAAAAAGGTTTATTATGCGTACAAGTATGAAAATGGGAAGAGTGATTCAAATCGTAGCGGGGGTTATTCTTATTCTAATCGGCGTAACGGATACAATTACTTACTGGGGATTGTATTAA
Organism: Lysinibacillus sp. G1-3; assembly: GCF_056322905.1. Lineage (NCBI taxonomy): Bacteria > Bacillati > Bacillota > Bacilli > Caryophanales > Bacillaceae > Lysinibacillus > Lysinibacillus sp. G1-3. The sequence goes on along the minus strand of NZ_JBWHYQ010000022.1, from coordinate 67,400 downwards.
AGTGAAAGAAAGTAAAAGGAAGAGAAGTATAGTAAAAATAAAATAGTGATATATAATATTTCGCATTTCTCCAAACAACCTTTTGTTTTTGGTTGCACAGGAGAAAAGCGAATTTTTTTGATTTCGTTAATGGGAACGAGCTTTTATGTATAATAGAGCAGAAAATAGAAATTTTCTTTTTAAATATGAATAGAAAGTGTGAAAAAAATGATAGGTGCAACATTATTATTTATCCTCGCGGGTATTGGGGAAATTGGTGGCGGCTATTTAATATGGCTTTGGCTAAGAGAAGGTAAACCATTTTACTGGGGCGTTTTAGGCGGAATTGCGTTGGCTTTATATGGAGTTGTCGCTACTTTTCAGACCTTCCCAACATTTGGGAGGGTTTATGCTGCCTATGGAGGTGTCTTTATTGTCCTTTCCATTTTGTGGGGCTGGGGAATAGATGGAGAAAAACCAGACACTTTAGATTGGGTTGGAGCTGGTATTTGTTTGATTGGTGTGATGGTGATTTTATTACCTCGATCATGATAGGTTGTTGAAGCGATTAAAGTAGAACGTTAAAGCTGAAAAAGGCTATATACCATTAATATTTTTTAAAATAACATATTAGAGGATTTTTCAAGTTTGAATCGAATATTTGTAGTAATACCGAAAAAGTTTGGAGGTCGCAATTTTGCTACTTTATTTTTGATATGTATCATCTACCTAAAAATTTCAAAAAAATTTAGGAGCTGATATATTATGATGATATACAAAAATTCTCTTGATGGAATTTCTTCTGAGATGTTGAATGGCTTTTTTGTGGATTGGCCGAATCCACCAAATCCCCAAACTCACTTAAAATTACTAAAAAACAGTAGTAAAGTAGTTATTGCTTTAGACGATCATACGAACCGAGTAGTTGGATTTATTACAGCGATTAGCGATGGGGTTCTATCTGCTTATATTCCGTTTCTTGAAGTTTTGCCGGATTATAAAGGAAAAGGTATTGGCAAGGAATTAGTCAATCAAATGTTAAAGGATCTTGATCATATTTATATGGTTGATTTGTGTTGTGACGATGACTTAGTTCCTTATTATGAAGAGTTTGGCATGATCAAATCAAACGGTATGCTCATTAGGAATTACGACATGCAATCGGGCATTTCAAACAAATAAATAGTGAGAAAAACGCTTGGATATTTTCCAGCGTTTTTTTGTGCTTAAATCAATGCTTTCTGCGATTTCACGTGTGAAAAGAATGTTATTTTTTTATAGCTACAAAACGTAATCTGCAATAATCAGCAACCCATTGATGATTCTGATAAAGCATTGGCTTTAATAATTGTTCGCATTTCGCATAAATTTGTTCTTTTTCAGTTTCCGATAAATGCTGGAGCATATTAGTACTGAACATTACTAGCCAATTTCGTAGTCCATCCTCGCCCTGAAGCGGTGTTGGACGTTCATATAGTGAAATCATGTCAACTGTAAAACCAGCACCTTCCAACTTCGATTGATATTCTTCTATAGTTGGAAAATACCACGGGAAATATTCCTCAATATAAGGAAGTTTATATTCTTCCATACTTTTTTGAAGCGCCCAAACAATAGAAGCAATATTACCGTGTCCACCCATTTCAGCGATGAAACGACCACCTTGTTTAAGTGCACTGTAAATGTTTTTGATGACTGCATCCGGATGCTTCATCCAATGTAATGCAGCGTTTGAAAAGGCAGCATCGAATTGATTGGTTATGTGAAGTGCTGTAGCATCCATTGTGTGAAACGTAATGGATGGATATTTTTGCTGTGCAGCAATAATCATCTCGTGGGAGGCATCTATCCCTTGAACATGGGCGCCATGAGTAGCAATTTCATGTGCTAAGTCACCAGTGCCACAGCCGACATCTAAAACTCTTTCATTTATTTGTGGAGCCAGCAAATCAACTAAGCTTCCTCCAAATTTTGAAACAAAGTCATGTTTTTGATCATATAAATTCGCATTCCATTTTGGTGTCATTTCCCTCATCTCCTTTGTTTGAGCATAACAGAGAGTTTAATTGAACAGAAATACGTAAAATGATTAGTTTTGATTCCACATTGGAATATAGAGAGACCGATTTATAGTTTCGGTAGACCATTTCATATAAAAATGAAAGACCTAAAGTATTGATTTACCTGTTCAGCTACTCAATTAAGTCATTTTTTTATTATATTATATGGAAGAATTGTATAAATAATATATAAGCATTTTGTTATAGGTAAAATGAAGGTATAATTTACTTTATGTTGAAAAAATTTGGAAAATAGATTCAGTTGTAATTTTCGGGAAAATGAAATTGCACAATTTATATGAGGGTGGTTTTTTTATGTGGATTTTTTTGGGGGGCATAATAATAGGACTTTTACTAATATGTATACGCCTACATTATCAAAAATCTAAGCTACAACAAAAAGTAGAGTTATTAGAACCACTAGTGGAATCGGTTGAAAATATACGTGATATTTTATATTACTGTGAGACAGTTCCTAAGTTGAAATATCTATATTTAAGTCCTACTGTCAATAATCTCCTTGGTCCAAATGCATTAAGCGATCATACACAGGATCCTGATAAAATTTTTGAAATAATCCATCCTGATGATTATGAGATCTTAGTAAAGAAAATAGTAGGGACACTTAATTTTAACCAGCCTATTACGGTACGCTTAAGAAATCATCTAGGGGAATACATTTGGTCTGAAGAATACGCTACACCTGTTTATAAGGACGGCAAGTTTGTAGCTATACAAGGTTTATTTAGAAATATTAATGATAAAATCGTATTACAACAGCAATTAGAGTACAAATCTACTCATGACGCCTTAACAAATTTGTATAATCGTGATTTTTTTCAAGCAAAGATGGCTCATTTTAACGAACGCAACGAGCCGATTACAGTAGTCCTAGCAGATTTAGATGAGCTGAAATGGGTTAATGACGAATACGGTCATCAAATGGGAGATAAATTAGTTTGTGAAACAGCAGCTTGTTTGGAAGCTTATGCAGATAATGACATGTTTATAGCAAGAATCGGTGGTGATGAATTCTCTATTCTTATTCCAAATAAAAGCGTTTTACAAGTCGAGCAATATTTAAAAAATGTTGAGATGAAAATGCAAAGAGACTATAAAGATTTGCCGTTCTCATCGATTAAAATATCTATCGGATATGAATATAGTAACTCCTCTTACGGCGTTATGGAGCAGTTGTTTAGCCAAACAGATGCGAAGATGTATAAAAATAAGAAGAAAAGAAAATTATTAAAGCAAAAGGTTTAGTTTTTTATTTTGATCAGTTAAACCGCATCATAACTAAGTGCGCTTATGAAAAGAGAGTATGGAACATAATAAAAAGTCATCATTTCTTGAAGAAAGAAATGGTGGCTTTTTGCTATTGAAGGAATTGATTTACGTTCGAGGTATGCTTTAAGGGGGGAGGATGCTCTTATAGTATCAACAGTCTCGCCGCTTCGCTAGGAGTATCCCTGCACGCCTGTTAATTTAATGACTATCAAATTTTTATAAAAAAAGTTCCAAGAAGGGAAAGAAAAGTAAGATTTTTATGCTATAATTCCATAGCGGACTTTCAAGCCGCCAGTACATATTCAATAGTTCGAAGCAATGCAACCTAGTAAAGTTATAAGAGAGGAAGTTAGAATGATGAAACGTTTTACAGTTTTTTTACTTATTATCGTGTTATGTACGAGCTTTTCAAAACAAATCTATGCTGAGGAGGCTCCTAGCAAAGAAGTGGTCTTTGCTGACCCAAATCTTGAAACAGCTATTAAATCATTATTGAAAAAAACTAGCGAAGAAGCGGTTACCAAATCAGATTTAGAGACCCTTACGGACGTTAATTTATCAGATAAGGAAATTAAGAATTTGCAAGGATTGGAGTACGCCACAAATATTACGCAATTAAAATTATCCTATAATCACATTGCTGATATCTCACCTTTGAAGGGGCTTACAAAGATCCGAATTCTCAACCTTACGGATAACCAAATCTCTTCGATTCAAGATTTGTCAGCTATGAAGGAGCTGGAAACTCTTCACATTTCAAATAATCAAATCTCATCTTTGGATGCGGTGAAACAACTTCCCTGTCTACTACAGCTTTTTGCTGATAGAAATCACATTTCGAATGTCCAAGGTCTATCGAATGCCATAGAATTGAATCTTTTAGATTTGAGTTATAATAAAATTGAGAATATAGCGCCTCTCAGCAACTTATGGAAGCTAACAGATTTGTATGTTGGTTATAACCAGATTCATGATCTTACGCCACTTCGGGTGCTGACTACCAATTTAAAGTCACTGTCAGTTAATAATAACAGGATTACGGATATTAAACCGCTAGAGACGTTGTTCAACCTAAAAGCACTGTCACTTAGCAATAACAAGATTACGGATATTAAACCGCTAGAAAAATTGGTCGACCTAACATCGCTTATAATTGGCAGCAATAATATTACTGATATTAAGCCGTTAGCAGGATTAGTTAACCTTGGTACACTCAATGCAAGTGATAATAACATTAAGGATATTGCGCCTTTATCAAAATTAGTCGACTTGATAGGGTTGGGCTTATCATCGAATCAGATTTATGATTTGGAACCATTAAGGAATATGAAAAGACTGGTTACCCTCGATTTGAACAACAATCGGATTTGGAATTTAGAACCCATTCAGGATATTAAATTTTCGACTTCTTACGAGTACGAGAGTGGGGTTGAGCTGTATAACAACAACTTGGACATGAGCCCAGGTACAAAAGCATACAAAATATTCTTAAAAGTGAACAGTATTAGTGATTATGAAAAAGTTAAAGCGTCTCAGAGAAAGACTCAGCGCCTGATAATTGGAAGCACTACAGCATATGTGGGCGACAGTGCTTACCGTAATACGATGGCCCCATTTATTTATATGGATCGTACTTATGTGCCAATTCGTTTCGTTTCAGAGCAGTTGGGGGCAAACGTAGGGTGGAACCAAAGTAAGAAAGAAGTAACGATCCAAAAAAACGGAAAATCGATACGTTGGACAGTGGGGAACAAGCAAGTACAGGTTAACCAGCAAACGATGATGTTTGACTCTCCTTTACTTCTAAGAGGTAACACTACTTTTGTTCCTATACGCTTCGTTTCAGAACAGTTAAATACTTCCGTTGAATACTTAGGTAGTAAAAAAATGGTCATCATTTTCGAGAATGAAGCAAAATAAGTTTTGATTTAAGGGCATCCGTCAAGAGGATGCCCTTAAATTTGCCATTACAGACAGCAAGGATAGGCAAGGTTTTTAAAAGCACCATCTAAAACGTTGATTTAATAATGTTTTAGACTGTTTTCTTTAATCATAATATCAAATATAAATAGATGGAGATTCACACATAATGAAAAGGTTCCTACTAAAATGGTTAGGATTAGCAGCTATTTGCTTAATAGGTATAGTAACTTCAACAAATGTTTTTATGCCTGACAAAGGCTTAGACTCCCGAAAGATCGACCGTAATATTAATAAACTAAAGTTATTTTCATGGTTTAATGAGTTATTTGAAGATGACAGGCATCATAGCAGTTTCTTTATCAATTTACATGTTAGAAAATATTTAGAAAGCTCTATTCATGTTTTTCTACTAAAGAGTAGCGAAAAAGAACAGAAAAAATTTATTCAACTATTAGAGAAAGTTGCTCAAGAGCGAGAGAAAAATAAAGTTGAAAAAACTTCCAGTTAATATGGTGAGGAGAATTTTACGGTAATTAAACAATTCTTATTTATGTTTAGGAAGGATAAAATGAAGCTTATAAAAAATATACACATGGTTTTTTAACGGATGCCTAATCAAATAAATCTCTAGTAAACAAAGTAAGCTCCTTGTTTACTAGAGATTTTTATTGTAATTATTTAATTGAAATGCTCTTGTTTTTAGCGTTCCAAAGTACAGTTTTACCAAGTTCTTCACTTACAAAGCGAAGCGGGACAAATGTCGTGCCATTAATGACTTCAGGTTTTACTTGAAGTCTCTTATAACTGCCGTTAACAGTTACATAATAGCTATCAGTATTTAATACAATTTTTGTACCGTTTAACTGTACTATAATATCATTTGTTTTAGAGTTCCAGTCAACTTTTGCACCAAGCTCTTCACTTACAAAGCGTAAAGGAACTAAAGTTGTTTCTTGTTTAGTGAAAGGTGCAACAGCAAGTGTTTTACTTTTACCATTGATATAGGCTGTTTTACTATTTAAATATAATAAAATCTCGTTACTTTTTGTTGTCGCATTTGGATAACCAGCAGTTAAAGTATACATACCTGAAGAGTATTGATCACCCCAAGAGTCACTGTAAACTTTGATATAGTATGTGCCGGCTGCTAAATATTTTGAATAAGACTGTGAGTAGCTACTACCCAAATATTTTTTATTTGCATCATAAATTTCAAAACGTGCTGGCGCTGAAGCATTGGATAACGAGATGCTAATATTTCCTTCTTTATTTGACGTAATTGAATAAAAATCAATATCATAGCTATTAGAAATTTGAGATGTGATTGTAACATTTGATTTGATAGGGAAAGCATTTTCACTTGTATCATTAGGTTCAAATGTTGAAGGATTGTGCTCTTTAGAATTTGTAGAATAAGTCGCCATTAAATCATACGTACCAGAAGAGTATTGACTACCCCAATTGTGTTCATAAACTTTAATATAATATGTTCCAGTTTTTAAAGATTTGAAAAGAGATGAGTTATAGCTAGAAATTAAATTTTTATTACTATCATATAAATCAAATTTGATTGGTGCAGATGTATTTGCTAAATAAATATTAACATCACCATTGTCTACAGTCGTAGTAAATTTATAAAAATCAACATCATATTCATTTGAAATTAAAGAAGAAATCTTTTTTCCTGACTGAATAGGGAAAGCATTTTCACGCGTATCATTAGGTTCAAATGTAGTCGAATCATGCGTTACATTTCCACTACTATACGTCGCTTTAATTTCATAAGAACCGCTAGAATAGCTATTACCCCAATAGGAAGCATAAATTTCAATATAGTATGTACCAGCTTTTAAAGTTTTTAAAAGAGATGTATTACCGCTACTAATTAAATTTTTATTACTATCATATAGAGTAAATTTGATTGGCGCAGTTGTGTTTACTAAATAAATATTAACATCGCTGTTATCTTGCGAAGTATTAATTTGATACCACTGTGATTCTTTTGAAGATGTTAGTGTGTTTGAATGTGTGTTGCTAGATTCTAAATAAATCATATCTGATGCATGACTTGTTGAAGCGAGTCCAACCATAGCAAACATCACAAGAAATAAACTTAAAATATGTTTTTTCAATAATGACACTCCTTTAAAATAATATTGTATTATTATACAAATAAATAACTATAATATCAACAAAAGGATAAATTAACCTAGTTTTAAAGGATTATATCGTAAAGTAAAAATATTAAGTAGGTGATGGAAATTAAATTTAAACTTCATAAAATTGGTATAAGGATTATTTTTAGGTAATTATTAATGAATATTCATGAACTATGTAGTAGGATAGTTCATTTTATGCGGCAGTTTATTATAGATGGACAACTCTAGCGACTTTATACCCTAAATATATGGTGGATCAAAATTGGTTATATCCAACCCAACCTTGCGAATAGATGATTATTTCGTTAGGTATTTTCGGCGTCCTTAATTTTGTTTGCTTTGGAGTGGTACCAGTACCAGTCCCGGCTAAACAAATTCCATTGTTCACACAAAAAAATTCACCCTCATGTTATGGTGATGATCCAATATTATTCAAAGTTTTTTTAGTACTTTGAATTGTGTAACTAAGTTCTTATTGTTTTTTTGTCAACGTTTTTTGGATAAATATAAAAATAAGGGATGTGGTACAGTGACTGGCTTAATTACCGCTTGCCATCTCAATAACTGCTGCAATCGGTAGTTTTATTACAGTTTGGTTAGGGGTCAAGTTAGGAAGTAAAGTAGCGGGTGTTCGAATAAGTACATTCACTGTAGGGCAATTTGGAACAATTGTTAGTGGAGTAATTTTGTTAATAATTGCTTTTGAAGCGTTCTTTTAACTTCTTTCAGCAGGAGATCTTTGTGCAATCATAAGGTCGAAACTGGACGCAAATGGGTAGAATTTATCTTGAGTGTTGACAAAATGTCAACGTGATAATAAACTTCTTGATAATGATAATTTTATATACAACTGTTTAATGTATGTTAGTCACAGTAAGAAGGAGGAATCAAAGATGGCTGAGGAGAGAAACAGTATTACTCTTGGTGTATTGCTGAGAGAATTATTAAAAGAACGTTCATTATCTATGCGGAAGTTTAGTGAACTCACTGGAATCGATACAGCTACGATTTCACGGATAATAAATGGAAAGAGAAAAGCGACCCCACAACATTTAGAAAAATTTGCTGACTGCCTTGGCGTTCCGTTAATCAATCTTTTTGAAGCAGCAGGTTATGCTATAGAACAGAGACAAGAAGAGTCAGATTCAGATATGCATACGTCTGTTGACGCAATACAGGCTCTACTTAAATCTTCAAATGTTTATGATGATGAATTTTCGGTAGCACATGTTGAACAGAAACTAGAAAGCTATGGATTATATGCGCAAACAGAAGAAGGTAAAAGTTCGATTCATAAGGATTTTGATGAAAAAATTAAGAGTGTAGGTAGCATAGGTCCGTTTATAAGCAAATTAAAAGAGTTATATGAGAAATTCTCATTAGGAAAGGGCACAATTTTTGAACTAACTGTAATTGGAAGTACATTATTGTATTTTATTATTCCAGTAGATGTTATACCTGATTATCTATTTGCTGTTGGTTATTTAGACGATGCAATAGCTGTACAACTAACTTCAAAGGCATTACTAAAAATATAATTTAGCGTTAATGATAGGTGGATATGGATGAAAAAAAGCAAAAAGAGCCGTAAATGGTTAAGGAATGTGTTCTTAACATTCGCATTGGTTATCGTAGCAGGGATTATTTATGGGGTTTATCAATACAGGAGCGGTTTGGCTATGGCAGACGATGGTCTTTATAAAGATGACCAAAAGGCGTATGACCCATTTGAAGGTGCAGATGTGCAATTTGGTCAGATTAATGTGCTATTACTGGGAAGTGACGCTAGGGACGAGGATGGTAGATCGGATTCGTTAATGATTGCACACTATGACCAAACGACGAATGATGTAAAACTAATTTCTATCATGAGAGATACGTATGTTGACATCCCAGGGCACGGAATGAATAAAATAAATTCTGCTTTTGCCTTTGGAGGTCCTGAACTTGTAAGGAAAACAATTAAGCAAAATTTTGATATTGATGTTAATTACTACGCTATCGCGGATTTTAAAGGATTCCCTAAAATTATTGACCTTTTAGCACCGGATGGAATTGAAGTTGATATTCCATATGAAATGTCCTATGGAATTGGTATGACCTTACATCCTGGAAAACAAACTTTACATGGTGACGGGTTATTAGGCTATGTACGATTCCGCCACGACCGTTTAAGTGATTTTGGGCGAGTGGAACGCCAACAAGAGGTTTTGACAAAGGTGAAAGAACAAATCGGTGTTTCAAGCTTAATGAATTTGCCAAAATTACTTGGTGTTGCAGATTCATACTTTGATACAAATGTTGATAATAAAACAATCCTTACCATTGGAAAAGGGATCGTAAATGGAAAATCTAGTATGGACACTTTACGAATTCCAGTTGCAAATTCTTTTGAAGATAAACGTACGAATGTAGGAGATGTTTTAGATATTAACTTAGATAAGAACAAACAGGCGTTAGAGGAGTTTTTATCATCGAAGGACAGTGAAAAAATAGCTAAGACAGACGGAATTTCATCTTAAGTGAAAAGGTATCAAGTTAGCAACACAATAAAATTAGAGTATGTTTTGAACAGTTTTTCAAAGCATACTCTTTTTGTTGTTTTATAGGTTATGGAGATTTTTTTATCTGCAAATTACTTAACATTTTTCGTGAAAATTCTCATATTAACGGATGAGTTAAACCACTAATGCTACATATCTAAAATTTTTTTCATTTTTTGTTCAAGCAAATTTAATAAGCGTCCTCCAAATTTTGAAACAAAGTCATATTTTGATCATTAGATAGTGAAAACATCAATTTAATATTAGTTTCGATGAACCGTATCATAAGTAAGCGCGGTTTATTCACATAGAAGGGGAAGTTATTTTGCGCCTACGTTTGTGGATTTTAAATTAAGATACAGAGAGAATTTATTTCAAAAAGAAGAATTTTATTGATTGGTATAAAAACATAATAAAAGGAGGCATTCCTAAATTTAATGTTAGGATGCCTCCGTTGGCTTTTTGTAAGTGCTAAACTATTACATTTCTACCTTTCGATATTCTGTATATTCGCCTTCATATTCGGCAAGGCCTAAATGATTGCAAGAGCCGTACATATTTTCGATATGGATAGCATCATCATATTTAACTAAATCAAATGAGCAGCCATTTACCTCATATGATGCCACATCATCAGTAATTAGCTGTGCGTCACGTGTTGTATACTTAAAATGCCATGGCATTTGGTAGCCAAATAATTTTCCATTTGTAGGGTCATAGCGAATGCCATTAACAGATGTAAATTTAATTTTTGTCGGTGTTACTTTATCAATACGAAGTGATGTTATTACACCTGATCCTGAAAAGCCTGAATTACCGTAATAGCCTAACCAATGTGAGCGTTCTACTTGCAAAGATCCTTTTGCATAAATTGATACATCATGTGAATCTTGATCCCAAGAAACTGTCGCACCTAATGCTTCGCTAATAAAGCGTAATGGCACTAATGTTGTCCCTGATTTTATAATCGGTGCTACTGACACAGCTAATGGGGTGCCGTTAATTTTTGCTTTTTTCGAACCGACCATTAGCAAAACCGTTTTCGTACTATTTTTCGCTGTAATCGTTTTATCTTTCGCATTCCAGTTTACTGTTGCGCCTAATGTTTCAAATACGCCTCGCAGTGGTACTAGCGTTACGCCATCTTGAATAATTGCATCACTGTGATAGCTTTGTGTTTGTCCGTTTGCTACGTATACATCGATGCCAGAGTAGGCAGAAGCATTATGTCCTTGTAAACTAAATGTAACGATGCATATCATAGCAATTATAAAAGATTTAAAAATCTTATTCATAGTATTCTCTCCTTCTAATGACTAACTGATTGAATAATTTGATTGCTAGTTAATTTTTGTGACTTCTTGGTTTTCCAAATTTACCCTTAAATAAACATATTATACTAGTATAAAACGAATGTAAAGGAAATTAACCCATTTTTTTAATAGATTTTTACTGGTTTTAAACATGCGTATTAGGAGTAAAGGTTTATGTTGGACACTATTGTGGATTATGGAATGAATTATCATTATTTTATGTCTATCAATCTAGTAATCAACGATATATCAATTTGAAAAAAGGTAGCTGACGATTTCATTCATCAGCTACCAATATTATTTTTCAAGCTTTGTTAATGTTTTACCGCTCCAACCAAAGAGGATCGTCAAAATTGGTCCGAGTAGACAGAAGAAGGTAAATGGCAGGTAAGATGTTGTTGGTATATCTAGTACACTAGCAATAAAAATACCACAAACACTCCACGGAATAAGAGGATTGACTACAGTCCCTGCGTCCTCCATAACTCGGGAAAGGTTTTTAGGGGCAAGTCCAACCTTTGCAAACTGTGCTTTAAAAGCTTCACCCGTTAGTAGGATAGATAAATATTGCTCACCAATTAATGTGTTCACACCGATCCCAGTAATGGCAGCACCCGTAATAACAGAGCCAGCGCTTTTAAAGAAGCTTTCGACCTTCGCTAAAATACTTTGAATAATGCCGAGCGTAAATAGTAGACCGCCCATTGTTAATGCTAATAAGACTAAGGCAATTGTAAATAGCATACTGTTCATACCTCCACGAGACAGTAGTGCATCAACATCTTTATATCCCGTAGTAGATACATAGCCTTCAAAAAGGATTTTAAAGACATTCGATAAAGCAATCGGTTCTTGTATGTAGGCAAGTCCGACACCAAGAATGGAGACAACTGCGAGTGTGATAAGTGCAGGTGCTTTATAAAAAGTCATAATAACTAGAACGGCAATTGGTAATAATGTATACCAATGAATAAGTCCAGTTGACAGTAAGCCTTCTTTAAATAGCTCAACTGTTTCAAATGAAGTATTTCCTCCTGTTGGCGATATGATTGCATAAAGGACGAATGAGATCACGAAAGCTGGAATCGTTGTCCAACCCATATTTTTAATATGCTCGAAAAGATCAACACCAACTGTACCAGATGCAAGATTTGTTGTATCCGATAGGGGAGACATTTTATCCCCAAAGAAAGCACCGGAAACAATCGCACCAGCCGTTATAGCTAAAGAGATGTCCATTGCACCAGCAATCCCCATAAAAGCAACGCCCACTGTCGCAACAGTCGTTAAAGAACTCCCAACTGATACACCGACGATACTACAAATTAAAAATACGATGGCAAAGAAAAAGCTTGGTGAAACAGTTAAAAAGCCATAGTAGATAAGTGTTGGAATTGTGCCACCCATAATCCAACTAGAAATTAAAATACCGATAAAGAAGAAAATAAAAACTGCCCCAAGTCCAGCACTTGCACCAGCAACCATACCAGTTTCAAGCTCACGGAACGGAACTTTCTTTAGTAATCCATAGGCAATTAAAAGTGAAATGACAAGAAAAATAGGTATATGGGGTGTCGCCTTTAAATACCCAATACTGTATGCCATCACGGCAATAATTAAAAGTATAATAAAGCTTGCCTCGATAAATCGAGGGTTACTCTTTGCTTCAATTCGAAACATGCTAATCCTCCTACTAGTTACTTCTTCGCTTCAACGCGGTGAAGCCTAAAAGAATTATAGCACGCTAATAATTTTTGTCAATTGGCTGATAATTTTCATTAATGAAATTGGTAGTATTTTACTTAGTGGGTGATGAAATAATCCCATGCATTTTTGACAATTAATGTACAAGTCATGATGATAAAAATAATACGCATCATTTTTGTCCCACGCTTCAGTGCAAATTTTGAACCCAATATAGCACCAAAGATCATGACAAAGCCCATAGGAAGACCGTATAAAAAATTAACTTTTCCTAATAGTAAAAACATAGCCAGTGCAGCTAAGTTCGATGTGAAATTAAAGGCTTTAGCATTACCGGCGGCCTGCAAGAAATCATTGCCCATCATTAATAAAATGAAAATAAAAAAAGAACCAGTGCCAGGTCCGAAGAAACCATCGTAAAAGCCAACAGCTGCAAAAGCGCCAACAAAGATGATTTTCTTTCTAGTACTTAGTATCCGCTCTTCAGATTGCTGTCCCCAATCTTTTTTAAAAACCGTATAAGTGGTAACAAGGACGAGCATAACAAGCATTAGAGGCTTTAAAATAGCCGGTGATACAAGATGCACAGTATAGGCACCAATGAACGAACCAATAAAAATAAAAGGTATTATTTTTCGATTCTTTTTTACATCGACCTTGCCAGCTCGTAAAAAAGTTAACATGCTAGTCCCGTTGCTAATTGTATTGGCGAGTTTGTTTGTGGCAATCGCTGTACTTGGCGGTAAACCAACCGCCATAAGCGCAGGTAATGAAATTAACCCTCCGCCACCGACAATCGCATTTAAAAAGGATGCGATAAAGCCGAGTACTAAAAGTATTACAAGTGATAGTAAATCGATGTCCATATGTATGATACTCACAACCTTCTTTAACGCATATTGTGTAAGTTACACTTTTCTTATAACAGTACTGCGAATTGTAATAAATGACAATGGAGTTTTTCATTTCTAATGTAAATTTCGTTTACAATTCCTTAACATTTATAAAGATGAAAAAAATAGAAGGGAAAAAAGTTTTTCAAGTATTTTTATAAAAATAAAAGAAAAAATGGGTATATTTAAAGAAAAATCGTTCATTTTTGTTATCGAGTTTCCAACGTTTTCAACTTGGAAAAGTACCTAGAAATAATTGTGGCGAATTTTATATTACATTTTTGTAAATTCAACTCGTTTATGTTTAAAAATCTGTAGAAGTATGTGAAAGTTTTGTTATGATGATTGCAGAAATCGACAATATTTATTCAACAGGAGGAACATGATGTTCAACTCAAACAAGCAAGATCCATTTTTTAAAGCATTATTAAATATTTCTAAAAACGTCAAAGAAGGTATTTATTATGCGCATAATGCACGTATTCAAAATATAGATGGACTAAAAGAAATCGCAGACACAATGAAGGACTATGAAACAAGTGGAGATAAATTAATTCACGAACTTATTGTAATGTTAAATAAGTCATTTATGACACCAATTGAGCGTGAGGATATTTTAGCACTTGCCAATAAATTAGATGATGTTATTGATGGCATGGAAGGCTGTATTGCTCATTTTGATATGTATAATTTAACAGAAGTGACAGAGCCGATGCGCCAATTCTTAACATATATTGCGAAAAGCACAGACGAAATGGTCCAAGCAATGGAGCTATTAAATAGTAAAAAGCTTGTTGAAATGCGTAAACATGCTATTCAAATTAAGGACTATGAGCGTGAATGTGATGAAATTTTCCGTTCTTCAATGAAGCAATTATTTATTCAAGAAAAGGATCCAATGCGCATCATGGTGTTTAAAAGTATATACGAACAATTTGAAGATATAGCAGACAGCTGTCAAACAGTAGCAAATACAATTGAAACAATAATTATGCGTAACGCGTAAGATGGAGAGTACGAAATGGATACGATATTACTGATAACAATATTAGTCGTTATATTTGCACTTGTGTTCGACTTTATTAACGGCTTCCATGATACAGCCAACGCGATCGCAACTTCTGTATCAACACGGGCATTGAAGCCACGTACAGCAGTATATATGGCTGCGGTTATGAACTTCATTGGAGCTATTACATTCGTTGGGGTAGCGAAAGCTTTAACAAAGGATATTGTTGACCCGTTCAGCTTAAATTCTTATATTGGAGATACTACAGGTTCTGTCGTTATTTTAGCGGCATTATTATCAGCAATCACATGGAACTTAGTCACGTGGTACTTTGGAATTCCGTCTAGTTCATCGCATACTTTGATTGGTTCTGTAGCAGGTGCTGCTATTGCAGCGGCAGGCTTCAATGTATTGAACTATAGCGGCTTTATAAAAATCCTTCAGGCACTTATTTTCTCACCATTACTTGCGTTTGCAGGTGGTTTCTTAATGATGTCTTTATTCAAAGTATTATTTAAGGATATGAACTTATATCGAACGAATAAAGGCTTCCGGACAATGCAAATTGGTACAGCAGCTTTACAATCATTTACTCACGGCACAAACGATGCGCAAAAAGCGATGGGGATTATTACGCTAGCTTTAATTGCAGGAGGCTTGCATCATACAGATGATATTCCTTTTTGGGTACGTTTTGCAGCAGCATTGGCAATGGGTCTTGGTACTTCTGTAGGTGGTTATAAAATCATCAAAACAGTCGGTGGTAAGATCATGAAAATCCGTCCAGTAAATGGAGTTGCAGCAGACCTTGCTTCTGCATCCATCATTTTCGGTGCGACATTGATTCACTTGCCAGTATCTACAACACATGTTATTTCTTCATCTATTATGGGTGTAGGGACAGCACATCGTGTAAAAGGTGTTAAATGGGGCATGGCACGGAAAATTGTAACAACATGGGTAATCACGATGCCAATTTCCGCAGTCATGGCTGCAGCTATTTACTTTATATTAAGTTTATTTTTCTAACATATGAGGGAATGCACATATTGCGTGCATTCCTTTTTTATTTGATTT
The DNA here is from genome assembly GCF_056322905.1 of Lysinibacillus sp. G1-3. Lineage (NCBI taxonomy): Bacteria > Bacillati > Bacillota > Bacilli > Caryophanales > Bacillaceae > Lysinibacillus > Lysinibacillus sp. G1-3. The sequence continues at coordinate 51,450 of NZ_JBWHYQ010000022.1, read as the reverse complement.
ATTGGATAGGGTTGATGGATTGAAAGGCGAAGCGAGGGATAGTCCAGCTACAGTGGCGGAAAGGCAGGGCTAAGCGACGGAAAGAAATGGCGAAGTGACGGAAAGGCAACCCAGAGCGACGGAAAGAAATGCAGGCGACGGATAGAATGGGCAGAGCGACGGAAAGAAAAGGCGAAGTGACGGAAACCCACCCAGAGCGACGGAAAGAACGGGCGAAGTGACGGAAGTCCCGCCTGAAGCGACGGATAAAAAACGAGAAGTGACGGAAAGGCAGATCTATGGTAATTATAAAGAAAGTATAAAGTTCAAAAAAAATGTCTTTTTACATAGTAAGGTTAGTGCAGGAGGAAATCAGATGAAAGAAAAGCTATTAGTGATTGAGGATGATACGGCGATTGGACGTATTGTGAAGGAAACGCTTGAGCAAGAAGGTTACCAAATTACTTGGGCAACAACAGGACTTGAAGGGTTAGCTGATTTTCAAGCGGATACTTTCGATTTAGTGTTAGTCGATTGGATGTTACCGGAGATGGACGGTCTGACGGTTTGTCAAAATATTCGTTGGGAAAGTGATGTACCTATTTTAATGATGAGTGCACGTAAGGAAGAGGCTGATAAGGTTGAGGGCTTGCAGGGCGCTGATGATTATATTGCGAAACCGTTTAGCTTAGAGGAGTTAAAGGCACGTGTTGCCTCACACTTACGTCGTTGGAAACGTTATACGAAAAAAGAAATAACAGAAGATGTTACATCCTTTACACAAGGCTTAAAAATTGATTGGCAAAAGGAAACAGCGCGCCTTCATGATGAAGAGCTTACTTTAACACAGAAGGAATTTGCGCTGTTAAAACTACTTGCGAAAAATCCAAACCAAACTTTTTCAAAAGAAGAGTTATATCAGCATATTTGGCAACAGGTGAGCGTAGATGAAACACATACTGTCACAGTACATATAAAGGCGCTACGAGAAAAGATAAAGGACCCAGTTAAAACACCGTATTATATACAAACAGTTTGGGGCAAGGGCTACCGTTTTATAGGTGAACCGCTATGAAAATAAAAACTTGGTTACTCATCACTTTTTTCATCGTGATGGTGTTACCGATAACAGGTGCTTATAGCCTTTATGTGTGGATTAATGCCTATTATCAAGATAAAAGCGTTGTTGAATATTTCGAAAAAATGACCGAGCTTAATCAGGTGAAATCTGTTCTTGAAAATCCTGAGCATTATAAAAAAAACGCGGATATACAAGATATTAAAGCACTATCGAATGATCAACTCGCCATTACACTTTACTCGAAATCAGGCATTCTTTTGTATTCCTCAAATCCATTGAAATCAGATTATGAATCTATGAATACTATTTTAAAAGGTTTATATGAACTAAAGCAAAATTACAATGCCTTTACGTATAAAGAACCTGTTTATCAAGAAGCGGAATTACTTGGGGTATATGAAATTCAATTAGTTCGGACGGATTGGGTAAAAGGTGTAGAAAGCCGTTCGTGGCTTGTAATAGCTAGCTCTATACTATTATTCCTCCTTATTTATTTCGCAGTTATGATGCTGCTTAACCGTAAATTAAATCGGCCGTTACATGAACTGATGTGGCAAATGCGTGCTTTTGCAAAGGGGGAACATGTGGAATCGAATTTAGTAGCAAGAAAAGATGAAATTGGAGACCTTGCTCAAACCTTCCTTGCCATGCAGGACGAAATTGAAACTGCACGAGCTCATTTAAAAGTTGAACAACAGCAAAAAGAGCTAATGATTGCAAGTATTTCCCATGATTTAAAAACCCCTCTTACAGCTATTCAAGCGTATGCCGAGTCTTTACAAAGCAAGGCGTTAACAGAAGAACAGCAAGACGAATACCGACAAATTATTTTAACAAAGTCTGAAACGATGAAGCAGATGCTAGAGGATTTACTAATGTTCACTTTACTGCGATCCACAAGCTATCATTTAGACCTTGTTGTAGTAGATGGGGCCGAGTTTTTTGAAATGGCACTATCTGATTATGAGCAACTATGTAAGGATCGAGGATTTATGCTTGAAGTCACTTGTGACATAGTAGGTATGTATGCAGTGCATCCAAAGCAGCTTCAACGGGTGATTGACAATTTAATGAGTAATGCTTGGCGCTATGGAGCACTAGGTACAACGATAGGCTTAGCTGCCATGAATGCTGGAGAATGTCCGGTTTGGAGCTTTGATTTTGTACGGCCATCTCTAAAAAAACAAGATGGTATGTATATCATCTTGCAAAATAGCGGGCAAGGTGTAAAAAAAGAGGATATTGAGAAATTATTTGAGCCCATGTACCAAGCAGATTCAGCAAGAACAAAGGCTGGGGAACGCGGAACTGGACTAGGATTAAATATAGCAAAACAAATAATAGAAAAGCATGGTGGGACAGTAGAACTTGTATCAAAAGAAGGCTATGGAACAGCTGTACTTTGCTGGTTGCCACCATTAAAAGGAGAGAATTGATGATGAATTGGAAAAAATCATTACGTGCAGCAGGTTTAGTTGCTGCCTTAACATTTAGCTTAGTTGGTTGTAATACGGAGGGATCATTTTCACCTCAGGAAATTATTGACCAAGCGTTACAGGAAACGAAAGAGCCACTTACTTATTATGCTGAATACAAAATGGATATGGGGGAAATTGGTGGAAAAGCTCAAGTTAAGGAGTGGACTAAAGATGGTAAACGACGTGTTGAGATAACAGCTGAAAACGGTGAGCATATTATCACAGTCAACAATGGCTCACAAGTCACTTTATATGATGTTGTAAAAAACACTGTTCATAAAATGGATATGGATGAAAGTAGTCCGGATTTATTTCAATCACCAAGAGATCAGGCAGAATCACTTTTCAATATTGTAAAGGATACACATGATGTGAAAATTGCAGGGGAAGAGAAGATTGCTGGAAGAGATACGTATAAAATTGTAGCGAAAGCTAAAAAAGACGATACTTTAGTAGGTGATATTGAAGTATGGATTGATAAAAAAACTTGGGTGACGTTAAAAACAATAACGAATAGTGCTGGAAATAAAATGACATCAGAATATACGAAACTAGATGACAGTGCAAAAATTGATGATGCACAATTTACAATTGATATTCCAAAGGATGCAAAAGTGGAGGAAATTAGCACGCAAGAATCTGAGTCAGTAACACTTGATACAGTGAAGGGAGAGCTTGGTGAATTTTTAATGGTGCCAGAAGAAAATGGATTGATTTTGGAGGATATTTCATTAGATAAAGGGATAGAAGGTCGTTCAGAGTATACCTTTAATTATACAAAGAACAGTCAGAAAGAAATTTCAGTAACAGTTTTTAAAGCAAGTGGTAGTGCACCTGAGGTTGATCCCACTTTAGGTGAGAAAGAAATAGACATCCGAGGTCAAAAAGGGTCTGCCATGGACGAGAAAAAATTCCGTTATATTGGCTGGCAGGAAAATGGCTATCAATATGGCATTATGAATGAAAACCCTGAGCGAGCAATTGAAGACCTTAAAGCCTATGCAGAACAAATGATCATCGTTAAATGAGGTGAATTGAAATGAAAAAAAATGAATTTATCAAATGTCTTGCATTGTTTTTATTTAGCACAGTTTTTTTATACGGTGTAGGTGAAACATACGGTGTTCCATGGCTGCAATTTCATTTCTTAGGACAATACAGTGATGAAGGTTATTATTTCAGTTTTAGCTCTTTAACGCCTATACTTGGCGGCATACTAATAGTTGCACTATATGAAACGAAGATTAAGCGACTCATCTAATATGAGGAAAATCCACTCTAGAAAAAGAGCGGATTTTTTTCTGGATTAATCTATAGGTATAAATGCTATAATATGTAAAAACTTTAGGGGGAACTATGAATGGGACGGGAGATTATAGAAACAAACTATTTTACTTTGCATAATTTATGTGACGGTGTATATGCTGCGGTTGCTAAACCAGGTCAAGGTGCTTGGAGTAATGCGGGAATCATTGATTTAGGTGAAGAACTTTTAGTTTTTGATTCGCTAAGTACTCCTTCAGCGGGAGAAGAGTTGAGACGCCAAGCTGAAAGTTTAACCGGTAAGAAAGTAAAGTATTTGATTAACAGTCACTATCACGGGGATCACGTTTTTGGGAATCAAGTATTTTCGGATACAACAATTATTTCTACATATGCAACAAAGAAATTGTGCAAAGAAAAGAATAAGATGGAAGACTACGAGAAGGAAAAGCAGGATATGAATCAATACCTGCTTCAGCTAAAAAGTAAAATTGATTCAACAGAGGACATCATTATAAAAACGAGTTTAATCAACCAATATCAAGAAATGTCGAAGGTGTTGGATGATTTATCTCAATTACAAATTGTGTTGCCATCCATGTTGTTTGAAGAAAAATTGACTATCACAGGTTCCGATAAAACTGTGGAATTATACTGTTTAGGTGGGGGACATTCACCGAGTGATACATTTATGTACTTACCTAAAGAAAAAATAGCTTTTATGGGGGATATAGTGACAGAAGATTTACATGTCCCGATTTATGACCCTGAAGAATTTTTGAACATATTAAAGCGAGTTAAACAAATCGATATAAATATAATTGTTCCTGGTCATGGTAATGTTGCAGATTTGACTGCATGCGATACGTTAATTGATTATTTATCTTATATGACTCAACGAGCAGAAGAGGCCCTTCAACATAAGTTGTCACTGGAAGATTTCATTTCTGAATTTGATGTACCTAAAATGTATAGGGAGTGGAAGGGAGTAAACGGTATTAAAGCTAATCTTACAACGGTATACACATACCTTCAAAAAAGCTGAAAATCCACTTTTAAAACAGTGGATTTTTTAGCGTTGATTAAATACGGACAATAAAATCTGATTAATGATGATTAGTATAGCAAATACATTAGCTAATTTTGATTGACCAATAGCATATAGTGCTATGACAGCTAGCGAAAATATCACAAATTCAAACATAAAATGCGAAATCCCACTCAATGGACATGTTGCTTTGGGTGAACCAAACATACTCCAAAGAACTACAAACAAAGCGGGTGCTCCAACCCCTAGTAGGAGCTTGAAGAACATACCTTTCCCAGTTTGTATACCCCAATATCCATAAGCCATTAACACGCAAATTTCTAATAGAAAGCGAAGAACTAAGTTCAACACCATTTAATCGCTCCGAAAAATTGTTTTTTAAAAGGGTAAACTTAAATGCTAATAAAGTGAACAGAACTACGTAAGAGAACGCTCATCGCTGATAAAATATCGTTAACTGTTAGAGTCTCAACTTCTCACTTATGCTATTTGTTGTAAATGAGTTTTTGTAAAGGCTTCATCATATTTTAAACCATAGCCTAGTGCACGATCTAAAAATATATGAGCTAACCAAATTATAGAAGCCATTAGTAGCGGTGATGATGCAATGACAAAGCCTATGATCAAGAGAATCCCTGGCAGGACTAAACTGTGGCCAATATTGTAAAATAACGCGCCAACTTTAGTGTTTACTATATAGCCTAACATCGTTATATCAGGTAGTAATAAAAGTAGTACAAAATATAGGAACGAAAATTCAAAATGCCAGTAGAAAAATACAGTTACTAAAAGTGCTATTAAATATTCCGATGAGATAATTTTACGTAGTTTCATGATGAACACTTCCTTCTTGTAATTTATTATACATATCCTCAATAAGTGAACCGATGATTAACTTATTTTCAGCGTATTTTCCTTCAGCCATTAATGTTTGAGTGAGCTGTAAGGATTGTAGTGCCTGCTCATAAAAATATAACTGCTGCTCAATATGAGTGATCTTTGCAGAGAAAAGCTGTACAGTCTCTTGATTGCAGGAATCTGAAGTGGGCTTTTGCTCTAGTGTAAGGAGCTGATTGATTTCTTGTAATGTGAAGCCAAGCTGCCTTAATACTAAAATAAATTTGATTGTATGTTCACACGTGACGTCATACACGCGATAACCATTGTCCTGTTTATTCGGATGTAGTAATCCTTCTTTTTCATAGTAACGTACGGTATCAGTAGATAAATTATACTTTGCTGCAAACTGTTTTATATGCATGTGAGCACCTCCTAAATTTATCCTAACATTGGAGTATGCTCCAAGGTCAATACGATAATTGAAATTTTTAAAAATTAAGTGAAACAGTCATTTTGTGTAAAGTAGGTTTCGCTATGGTATGTCTTAGTCAAAAAAGCTTTTAGGTATTGGAGAATCTTTACAATAAGCGTTATGATAATATAATCGGCGAATCTAAGCATTTGATCTTTTGTGGGAACGCTTTCTTTATGACGAGGTTTGATTTCTTTAAATAAATTCATTTAGTGATTAAGAATAGTTGATTTTAGCAAAACCATCACGTCCTGTTGTTGTTGCTCCCGCTACCTTGGCGCTACACATTCGCACAAAAATCTGTTGCCCCGAAGCTTCTAGAAGAGTAGCTAGCCGGAACGGAAATCAATCTCACATTATGATGATGATCCCCACCTTCTTCAAGTCTCTTTCGAGAAGAGGCCGTTTTTTAATTTATCGGAAAATTATGGTTTTTATGGTATCTTAAATATTCCCCCTAAAAAGAGTCATTTTACAGGTGTAATCACAACTTTTTAGGATAAACGAATCACTGAATGGAATTTTGAGGTTAATTTTACTCATAAATTTGAAAATAAATGAGTCTGAGGAATTGTAATATTAGGCTCGTAAAGATAGTATTAAAGAAGTAGGGGTTACTTTAAGGAGGGGCGGTATGAACACACAGGAGTTTGAAGAATTATGGATTACGCTCAATGAATTGTATGAAGCGAATCGCTTTATAGAATATATAGAATTAAGTAGTGTCGCAATTGAAAGCGCTATTGAGCTTGGTATGTATAAAAAAGCAATTCTGTTATTACGTTATAGCTGTGCAAGCTATTTTCAAACAGGTGATTTGCAAGTATCCATTAGTGTGCTAGAGCAATATCGAGAATTAACCTTCCAATATGGCGATGATATCGATTTGATCCATCATTATATTTTAGCATCCATTTATTGGGGGACATTCGGCCATATAAAGAAATCAAAAGAGTTTATGATCAAGGGGCTAGAGATTGCTGAGCGTATTCAACATACAGATAGCATAGGGAAAATTTATAATAATTTAAGCGACTTAGAAAACTCTTTAGGGAACTATCAAAAAGCGAAGGATTTTGCATTAAAGAGCTTATACTATGCCAATTATTTTGAGACAAAGCATGAAAATCCTTATTCAGGGATTATTTATTCAAAAATAAACTTAGCTGTTGCACAAATTTGCTTGGAGGAATTTGATGAAGCAGAAGAATTATTGCAAGAATTGCTAGTGACGATTAAGAAACCACCTTACTCCAAGTTACAATTGGAGGTAATAAATGCCTATGCATTGCTTTGTGAAAAACAGGGGCGCATTGGCGAGGCCATTGATTTGTATCAAAAGTCGAAACACTATGCCTTACAAAATAATGATTTGTCTATGCTTCAAACTATATATAATTCTTTAGTGAAGTTAATAGAAGAACAAGGGAATAAGCTTGTATTGTGCTCGATACAAAAGGAATATATTAACATTCTATTGGAAATACAAAGGGAAAATTATACTCATTTATTATTTGAGATGGAGTATAATGACCAGAAAAAACATTTTGAAAAAACTTCTTACATTGATCCATTAACGAATATTTATAATCGACGTTATTTTGATGAGAATGCAGAAAAAATGCTGAAGAAAGCTTCGATAGAAAATCAGCAATTAGCATTAATGATGATTGATTTAGACCATTTTAAAGAAATTAATGATGCTAATGGTCATTTATTTGGTGATGATGCTTTAACGATTACAGCAACTACATTAAAGGATTATTTTCAATCATTTGAGTCGATCGTTGCTCGTTTTGGCGGAGATGAGTTTATTGTTCTTAGTCAATTACCGGATGGTGAATCTATTCAAACGATAACTGAAAATCTCTATCAAACATTAAACTCTCTGTCCTTAACAATTAATGATGAGACCGTTCATTTGGAATTTAGTATTGGCGTAAGTACGAATAAACAAGGTCAGATTGCCACTGTTGAGGCGCTGATCCATAATGCGGACACAGCACTATATACGTCAAAGCGCAATGGTCGTAACCAAATCACTGTTTTTAATCAATATAGTGGTGCTGGGAATCGTAATTAAATAAGTCAGATGACTGGTACTGGCGTGTAAGTGCAAATATTTAATATCGATCAAAAAGGATCTGCTTCATTTCAACGTCTAGTCGTTGGAGTTTCGCAGATTCTTTTCTTTTGAAAAAATTTTAAAAAAATGAATCGGAAATGAAGTGGCGTCCGTCAGTAGTTTAGAAAGAAGGTGAGGACAGCGATGGATATTGAAAATATTATTGCAGAGCACGGTGATTATTTATTAAAGGTTGCTTATTTATATGTGAAAAATGAAGCAACAGCTGAGGACATTGTGCAGGATGTGTATATCGCCTTTTATCAAAAGCAGGAGCAATTTCGTCAAGAAGCATCATTACGTACATATTTAGTGAAAATGACGGTCAATCGAAGCCATGATTATTTGCGCAGCTGGAAAAGTAAACGACTGACACTCTTTGAAAAAATAACAGGACGTACGACAGCAGTCACGCCTGAAAAAGAATATCTTGCTAAGTCCACAAAACGAGAGCTAGTAGAGGCTTTGTTTACATTATCAGTTGCCTATAGGGAAGTACTGATTCTCTATTATTTTGAGGATATGACGACAGTTGAAATTGCACAGCTCGTATGTTGTCCAGAAGCAACAATACGTACAAGATTACAGCGTGCTAGAAAGCAACTTGCAACAGCAATCGGTGATTATGATTGGGAGGTGTTACGCCATGAATCAATTTAAAGAAGATGTGTTACAAGAACTTCGAGATATAAAGCTTTCAGATGAGAAAAAACAGGCAATTGCTCATAAAGCACGTAGTAAAACGAAACTAAGAAGAAGTAGTCCGTGGCAATATCGTGTGGTGCTTGCGACGTTTACGATGTTGGCCATTGGTTTTAGTTATTTATTATCACAGAATAAACATTCAGGTAGTCATCAGGCAGCCAGTGTAGAGCAAGAAGCGGATACATGGAGCCTATGGACAATTTTACAAAACGATTTCGTAAAAGGTATATTGCTTTTTAGTTTTTTGGTAGGTATTGCCTTTATTATTAAACGTGTGCTAATCAAGAAAGGCTATGGCCTACCGGTGTGCATTGAGTGTGGGGAAACTTGGTCAGAGAAGCATGCTCGAAAAATGTACCGAAAAAATGGACAACTTGAATGTCCTTATTGTGGAAAAAAACAATATCGCTCAAAAAAATCAATGAAAATGGGTGGTATTTTAACGTTCCCGATTCCACTTATGGTATTTATGCATTTGACTTTTTATAATATTGCTATCGGGACTATTTTCTTTATGGCTGGTGTTCTTATTTATTATCGACTACTAGCACCATATGTCTTTGATTTACAAGAAGATGATCCTATCAACGATCCGCTTTGGTAATTTGTATAGAGAAATTGCTAGTTCACTATAGCAATTTCTTTTTTAAGATTAGATTGCCAACAGTTGAGAGGATGCAATATTCGCTACGGTTTCGGCCATAAGGCACTTCTATGAAAAGCCCCTCCTAATCACTCGGCTAACGAGGATATGGAGGGGCTTTGATTATTCCTATTTTTTTAACCACATTCGTGATACATTTAGCGGTTATTTCTTATGCAAATTAAACTTTCTGCTTGTCAATCTCTTGGTCCTTGTCCTGGTCTTGTGCAGGTTGCTCCGATTGCTCCGCTTGTGTCGGTAGTTCCTCCGAATGTTCAGGTTGCTCCGATTGCTCTTTCTTCAAGCCCATTCTTTTACGAATAAAGCCCCAAATCGCACCGACAGCCAGCACAATTATGATCCCGAACTTCTTCAATAGAGGGAGGAGTATAGCAAAAAAGCCCGCTTTTTTGGCAACTGCTAGACCCGCACCTCCAAGAATTAATCCTGTCAAGCCGAATTCAGCTACCTTATCAGTTTTTTTGTCAAAATCCTCATAGCGCTGACCCTGCTTTAAGTTAAACTTGGACAGGATCTTGTTGTTAAATACAATACGATCGGCCTGCAATTTTGCCGGATCTGAGACTAGTATCGCCGAGATATAGCCTTCGCGAGATAGAATTCGCACATTGTAGTTAATAACACCGTTGTTCTGATTATCATGCGCTAATAAAGACCAGGACAAACTATGTAATTGGTTGTCGTAGAATGGAGCAACATCCCATTTGTCAACGAATAATTGATTTTCAGGGCTTAACTCCTTATTCATTTCTTCCGTACCTTCTTTGTAGCTTTCCAACAAGGCATCAGCATCGATTTCCGCTTTTTCGTCGTCTTCTATATATCCAGATTCGTCATATTCGAAATAAACGGCCCAAGTCTGATTTTCATCCTTTGGAAAAACCACGCCGATTTCTGACCCGCTCGGTTCCATTCCGCTCTGCGTTAGGTACTTTTTCGTATCTTCGGCATTAAGAAAAATAAAATCACTGTCTAACTCCAGTTCCGCTAAATTGGTCCCCACGTCAACTTTCTGTCCACCTTCGACCCAATTTAACTCTTCTTCAGCGAATGCGGGAACCGCACACACCATCATAATTAAAGTCATAACAGTTACTGATTTAAATAGTCTTGCAATTAACGATTTCAAAATACTTTCCTCCCAAAAATCACATGTTCTTATGCTGCGGACGACTTGTCCTTCTTTCCTTTAAATAAATGGATGCATACTAGGACGGCGCCTATACCTGCAAGAGCAATTTCGACATAGGTTTCGCCTCCGCCAAAAATGTCGTTAAAAACGGTAAATAGTTTGAATTGTAGACCGAATTGCGGCAGTATAAATGCCCCTAAACCTAAAATTAAAAAAATGATTCCAGTGCGTAACATAACTTACCTCCTTAATAATGGAAAAATACTTAAGTATGTTACCATATAAACCAAAATGTTACAATGTGCATTCTTCCAACTATATATGCTGGCACAATTTCTACCATTTACTCGCTCACGTTTGGAGACTGAGATACCTATTCTTCATTTTCAAAATACGGGTCTTTTTTAGAACTATTTATCCAAATGAACTAATTATAGTCAAAAAATCAACATTAATTGTAGAATGTTAACGAATCGTACATTCAATATAAATATGTGACTAATTAAATTTACACATTTTTTAATACCCATTTTGGAATTAAATTATATTTGGTGAGATTTTCTTATCAAATAGTTGCAGATTTATTTAAATTACAAGCTTACGTATGATTAAAAATTGCTAGTTTACTATAGTAATTTCTTTTTTTATAGCAATTTTTCGAAATAGATTGACAACAGTTTTCATTTGCTTTATGTTTGTGTTAACTTATTTTCATCTATAGTTAACGCACAAGGGGAGGAAATTTAGTTTGAAAAAGAGTAGTACATATAATTATGTGTTAGCGGCATTTGGTACAGCGATTATTGCTGTTCTTGCGCAAGTAACGATACCGTTACCACTTATTCCGATAACAGGGCAAACATTAGCAGTAGGCTTAGTCGTAACGATTTTAGGAACAAAACTTGGAACGTTGTCAGTATTGATTTATATTTTGCTTGGAGCGGCAGGTCTTCCAGTATTTAGTGGTATGTCTGGAGGATTTGGGATTTTAGTTGGGCCTACAGGTGGCTATATTGTCGGATTCCTTGTCTCAGCAATCATTATGGGCTTATATTTAGATAAATTTGGTATTACAATTTTCCAAGCTATTACTTCGAACATCATTGGGATGGTTGTGACATTGGCATTTGGAACGACTTGGTTAAAAATTGTTGGAGATTTAACTTGGACAGCTGCATTTATGGGTGGTGCGGCACCGTTTATTATAGTAGGTATTGTGAAAGCCGTTATGGCAGGGTGGTTTGGCGTAATTGTTCGTCGTCGCCTAGAGCGAGCACATTTAATTGAAGCGATTGCATAGGAGGAAATGTTTTGGCAACGTTATGGACAGGTGGAAAAATTTACACGATGGAAAAAGTTGGCGAAACAGTTGAAGCAGTCCTTGTAGAAGATGGAAAAATTGTGGCGACAGGCTCAGTAGATAGCTTGTCGCCACAAGCTACTTCTATTCAATATTTACAAGGAAATGTGATGTATCCAGGCTTTGTCGATAGTCATTTACATATTATTGGCTACGGGGAGAAATTAAAGCATATTGATGTATCGAATGTCAGAAGTAAGGATGAGCTACTGGCCATTATTCGTGAAAGGATGCTGGAAGTTCCTGCAGATCAATGGGTGATTGTAATAGGGCTTAATGAGACACAGTTTGAAGTTCCTCTTTTCCCAACATTAGCGGAACTCGATGCTCTAGGGGAAGCACATTTAATAATTAAGCGTAGTTGCCATCATTTAATTTTGGCTAATTCCAAGGCAATGGCATTTGCAGGAATAACAAACAACACACCATCACCAGAAGGTGGTGTCATTGAAAAAATAGATGATCAGCTAACAGGCGTCTTAAAGGATGCAGCTTTGTATATGATTGTTAACCATATGCCCCATATTACGCTCGAATATATAGAGGACGCGCTTGAGAAGGCGGTAATATCCTTGCAATCATATGGCTTAGTGGGCGGTCATTCTGAAGATTTAAGCTATTACGGGCCACCGATTCAACCAATAAATGCTTTTCGCAAAATCGTCGAGGCAAAGCAATCTTTTAAAGTTCATTTATTACAACACCATACAGTATTTAAAGAAGTAACTAAGATGGAAGAAACATCTTCTCCGTATTTAGAGTTTGGTGCAATGAAGATTTTTATCGATGGTGCCTTTGGAGGACGTACTGCAGCCTTACGAGAACCATACTGTGATGAGCCAGGCAATTGCGGTATGCTTGTCCATTCAACAGAACAATTAGAGCAATATGTTCAACTTGCACGACAGTATGGACAAACAGTGGCAGTGCATGCCATTGGGGATTTAGCTATTGAAACAATTTTAAACGTATTTGCTACCTATCCGCCCCAGAAAGGTCAATTAGATCGTGTTATTCATTGTAGTTTAGTGGATGAAGGGATATTAGAAAAACTTGCGGGGTTGCCAGTCGCCGTGGATATGCAGCCGCAATTTGTGCAGGGCGAGTATGCAGCAGAACTAGCTAGGCTAGGAGAGGAACGAGCAAAAGGCTTGCACCCACTTAAATCGCTACTAGATCGCGGATTAGTCGTTGCAGGTGGTAGTGATGCCCCGATTGAAGTGCCAAATCCCTTATATGGTATATACGCTGCAGTCACAAGACGGAATTTGGGAGAATCTCATAACGGCTACGGACCAGAGGAGAAAATATCACGTTTTGAGGCAGTACGACTCTATACTGTAGGAGCTGCACAAATAATAGGCCAAGACGATATTCGAGGTAAGATTGAAAAAGGCTATACAGCAGACTTCACTATTTTAGAAGAGGATCTTTTTACGATAGATATTGAAAATATTCCACAAGTAAAAGCGGCATATACGGTTGTGGATGGCCGTATTGTTTATGAGAAACGCTGTAAAGAATAAACTTTACAGCGTTTTTGCTTGCGATAAAAGAAGTTTGTACAAAGCCATTTTCATTTCTAAAAGAATTGGATTATGGCAATTTGATTATTTAAGAAGTACATTCCTTAATCTTTGAATTATTACGGGAACTAGTAAATTTGTAAACATTACAGAAGGAATAAATCATATTATTTTCTAATGTTAAAGTACCATTTATGGAACCATCATAACCTTGGGTAATAATTTTGAAAATATACAGCTCTGCTACTTTACTATTTAGGAGTTCTTTATTGTTTTCAATAAAATTTTCTTTTGATAATGTTCCATTGAAAATTATCTGAAATACTATCCATAATGAAAACTATATCGTTATTTACACAAGCAATAATTGGTTTCGGAATTAATACTTCTAAAAGTACGGCGCTGCATGATATTAATATTTTTATAACACCGTGAAAGACGCTGTAAAGAATAACTTTACAGCGTTTTTTCATTTAACAAATATTTTTTTAAGAGTTATTGTCTTTCTGATAAATTTTCCACACGATGCTCTAACGCTTTCACCCGTGTTGTTAAATCGTCTACTTTTTGTTGAAGTGTTTCTTCAGGAGGTAGAGGAGCGGTCGATTTCATTTTTTTAATCATATTAATCATCACGAAAAATATGGCGAGGAAACTTACAAGAAGTACAGTTGTACTAATAAGATCTCTAAAGTTAAAAATCGTATGTATCATAATTATTAGCCCCCTTAAATTGTATCGATTTTATTATTTACTGAGTAACATACAAAAAAGTTTCAAAAAAATTTTTAGGCACTACTATAAATACTGAAATCTTATCATTTTTACTCGCATATTATATGGGACAAATTGTATTTCAAGAGCTCAAGTAATTTAACATAAATGGCTTTAAGGAAGAGCTTTTAAAAATCGTAAAAATGCTTAAGATAGGGGATACGATAGGTATGACTGTGGTGAGTAAATGCACAAAACTGGACAATTGATGCGCCAAGCCGTCTACAATATTTATAAGTATCGCTTTGATTATATACAAGGTTTGGCAATGATTAAATTATTTCAGTTTTTATTAATTGTTCCAGTAACAGCTATCGTATTTAAGCTAATGCTACGAGTTACTGGGTACACGCAAATAACTGAGCAAAATATTCAAAGTTTTGTGGGGCATCCCTTTGTCATCTTGATGATCATTCTTTTGATAATGCTCATTTTGCTATTTATTTATTATGAAATGGGCTTTCTTTTTATAATGGCATTTCATCAACAAAAAGGTACTCGCTATCGATTTCTACACATATGGCAGCAACTCCATCGTAAGGCGCTTTCCTTTTTTAGTATTCAAGTCATTTTTTTTATAATGTATAGTGCACTTTTATTACCATTAGCTTCAATTATATTTCCACTAACAGTTACCCAAGCCATTTCTCTTCCGCATTTTTTGACAGATGAAATCATGAGCACTCGTTCTGGTCGTTTACTCTATGCGGCTATTACATTAGTTTTAGTTATAGTAGGGATACGTAGCATTTTGGCAATGCCGATTTTTACAATCCAACCAAAAATATCATTGCTTCGTTCATTCATACGAAGCTGGCGTTTTCCAAAGCGCGGCTTGTTGGGCCTACTTGGATTAATATTCATGATTATTATAATTCATTTACTTGTGATGCTTGGCATTACGCTAATAAGTACTTTTCCATTATATTTGTTGGAGCGTTTGATTCCGAGCACAGCACTTGTCACAGCAGCGATTACTCTTGCTTTTTTAGAAATGGTTTTTGGGGTGTTATTTAGTTTACTGCAAGCAATGATTTCACAAGTAATGGTGGCGATTACGTATAATACGCCTATTTTAGGCAGATCACGATTTACAACGAAATTTAGAAAAAGAAACTATAAGCCGTTAACTTTCATCATTTTGGTTGTTTTCATCGCATTAAGTGTGATGAATGGTATTTCATTAGAGAAAAGTGTCTATGCACCAGATACAAAAATTATTGCACATCGTGGTTACACGAAGGGGAATGTGGAAAATACGATTAGCGGCCTTGTTAGTGCAGCAAGTTCTGGTGCAGATTTAATCGAGATCGATATTCAACAAACCGTTGATGGACAATTCGTAGTATTTCATGATCAAACATTAAGAAGACTCACAGGTAAAAATGGTGTTATCGCCAATATGACGCTTGGTGAATTAAAGACGTTAACAATTCATGCTAATGGCTTTAACGACAAAATTTCATCATTAGATGATTTTATTGAAATAGCAAAAGCCCTAAATGTTTCCTTATTAATTGAACTAAAAGTACACGGTAAAGAAACGGAAGACGTATTGCCCAAATTAGTAAAAAAACTAAAAGCTTACAAGGTTCTTGACAAGTATTATGTGCAATCTTCAGACCCACAAATGATGTCACAAATAAAAAAATTGGCACCGAACTTACGCGTTGGAATTGTCTATGCATTAAATATAGGGCCTATGGATGAAACTGTTGATTTTATTTCACTAGAGGAAGCGTGGGTAACAGACCAGCTAATCTCAGAGATGAAGCAGCAAAAAATCGACTTGTTCGTATGGACATTGAATAATAATCGGTCATTACATGATTTTATTCGGAAAAATGTCAATGGAGTCATAACTGATCTCCCCGATATGGCTTTGGATATACGAACAAAGCAAAATGAACGTGAATACTTTTTACAGCGTATACTAAACCTACTTCAATTCATGTATTAAATCTGTATGGAATGCTTGTAATACTAGTTGCAATGAAATACCCGCGGGGGGAGGGGAAATACCCGCGGAAGGTAAGCGAATACCCGCGGGAGGAAGACGAATACCCGCGGAAGGAAGGCGAATACCCGCGGAAGGGGAGCAAATACCCGCGGAAGGAAGGCGAATACCCGCGGAAGGAAGGCGAATACCCGCGGAAGATAAGCGAATACCCGCGGAAGGCGAGCGAATACCCGCGGAAGGGGGAAATACCCGCGGAAGGGGAGCGAATACCCGCGGAAGGCGAGCGAATACCCGCGGAAGGAAGGCAAATACCCGCGGAAGGGGAGCGAATACCCGCGGAAGGAGGAAATACCCGCGGAAGGTAAGCGAATACCCGCGGAAGGAAGGCGAATACCCGCGGAAGGTAAGCGAATACCCGCGGAAGGAAGGCGAATACCCTCGGAAGGCGAGCAAATACCCGCGGAAGGAAGGCGAATACCCGCGGAAGGCGAGCAAATACCCGCGGAAGGTGACCGAACACCCACGCGAAGCAAGGAAATATCCGTAAATCAATACAAACAGTATAAGTAAAAGCCGCGATTCTTCGTTGTAAAAGAATCGCGGCTTTTTTGGGGAATGCTAAAAAAGTTGGCAATGCTGTAACCTTTTTCTTTTATAATCGACTACTTCTATGAATTCGTGAAATGAAGGAGATGCTTTTTTATGAAAATGACGAAAGTCGTACCATTTGCCATGTCAGCATTATTAATCGGGGGCGCTGTAGTAGCTCCAACCGCATCAGCAAACGAAGGAGAAACAGTTGTGACGAATGCTACTGATAATAAGGAGCAAAATCCAGAAGTTCAACCAACGTTTATTAAAATAGCTGGAACAATTGAGAATGTTGAAAAACGTGAGGATGCAACCTATTTCACTGTGAAAGAGAACGAAAATATAAATGTTTTTGTCGTAAATGACGAGACACTAGTTTTCGATAATACAGGTAAAGAAGTTAAACTACAAAAGGGTGATCAAGTAACAGCTTACACGTATGCAAATAAGCCGATGCTTATGATCTATCCACCACAATATAACCCAGAAGTAATTATTGTTGAAACAAAAGAAATGGGAATTGGTGAAGTAGACTTTTTCAATAAAGAATTAGTGAATACTGATAATACGTTAAAGCTAAATGTTGGGAAAGAAACGGAATTACTCAGCCTATCTGGTAAAAAAGTAAAAGCTAAAGATTTAGCAGAGCAACATTTACTAGTGTTCTACACAATTACAACAATGAGCATTCCAGCACAAACTCCACCTTCAAAAGTTGTCGTTTTAGATACGATTGCACAAGAACAAGGTGAAGTAGATCCGTCTAAAGCTGCTGTACAAGAAATTATTAACAATGACTTTTATGAGGTTGAAGGTACTAAGATGGTGCCATTACGTTTAATTGCCGAAGAGTTAGGCTTTAAAGTAGAATCTACAGGAAAAGGCGCTATTATCTCTAAAGGCGCAGTATCTTATACAATTACACGTGGTCAAAAAGAATATGGCTATAATAAAGCACTTCGTTATTTTAAAGTAGCACCAGCTTTATTAGAACCATCAAAAACATATGTACCAGTTGAATTTATTGAAGAATTAATGAAATAAAATAAAATGTAGTTTTACCCCCTTCATGGCATCGTTGCTATGGAGGGGGTTTTATCTTAACTTCGTATATGCTTTAGAAAGGGTGCAGCTCATATGAAGCTCTCAAGAAAGTATATAGCCGGAACGGAAATCAACCACACGCTATGATAATACGATATTCACCCCTCTTAATTCTCTTCAAATGGAAAATAAATTTATGTACAATTAGATAATTAAAGTCAAATTTTAAAGGAGCACTATATGAAGCAGGCATTAATTATCGTGGATATGCAGGAAGCTTTCTTTTTGGATAGTGAAAATTATTTATTTGATTATGAAAAAGTGTTAGATAATATTAATATGTTAATAACTTGGGCTCGTAATAGTGAGGTTCCTATTATTTTCATCCAACATACGGTTTCAAATAAGGACGACGATTTTGCATTTGGTAAGCCAGGTTGGGATCTATATCACGGGCTTCTGCGACAACCTGAAGATAAAGTGATTCAAAAAACAACTTGGATGCATTCTATCAAACGGAATTAGCGCAATATTTACAAGAACAACAAATTGAGCAGCTTATTTTCGCTGGTGCTCAAACAGAATTTTGCCTTGATACGACCATCCGAAATGCTTACAGCCATGGATACCATCATAATATTTTAGTTGAAGGTGCCCATACCACACTACATAGTCTTGTATTAAAGGCAGAGCAAATTATTAAGCACCACGAGTCTGTTTGGCACAATCGATTCGTAAAAATTCAGCCGACTACTTTTTATAAAACTAAGTAAAAGAGGTTTCAATAATGCTTATAAACAGTCAAAAATTTATTGTCAACGAACTTCATTATACAATTAGATCTGCTAATCTCGAAGATGCCCAAGCATTATCAGCTTTAAGGCTACAACTTGATGGAGAAACGGAAAACTTCGATAGAGAACAAGGGGAAGGATTTATCGATACGAATGGTTTTGAAGCGATTATTAAGGAAGACACAGAAAGTCCAAGAAATTTGTGTTTAGTGGCAGTAGTCGATAATCGCATTGTCGGATTCTCAAGATGTGCGGGATCACCATTTAAAAGAATTGCTCATAAAGTAGAATTTGGTGTAGGTGTATTGAAGGAGTTTTGGCGCTATGGAATAGGCAAAAATTTTTTAAATGCTTCGATAGAGTGGGCTGACGCTAATGACATTAAAAAGATGGCCTTGAATGTTGTAGAGACAAATGACAAAGCAATTTTGCTCTATAAAAAGCTTGGCTTTGAAGTTGAAGGCGTTTTAAAAAATGATAAACTCCTTTCAGATGGCAATTATTATAATACAATTGTCATGGGAAGAATTAAGCCATAATTTTAATATAAACTCAGCTAAGCAAATAGGTGCTTAGCTGTTTTTTTTACAACAAAAAACATTGCTATGGCAAGATGGAAGAAAGTTTCAATGAGAGAACTACAAATAGCTTATTTAGCATAAATAATACATAAAGAATAAAATATTATATATTTTTAGCTAAAAATAACTTGTATAGAAAAATGCCGTTATTTACAATAACTTTTACTGAATTTCCTGATTATAATTAAAGGGAACAAATTAAAAGGGGTTGATACTATGTCAGTAAAGGTTAATCCAAACGTTGAGCTAAGCCACCCATTATCACCATTATCTGAAGTAGAAATTGAAAAAGCTGTTCAAATAGTCAAGGAACAGCAACAGTTGTCTGAACATGTACGATTTATGTCGGTGATGTTACATGAACCTAAAAAATCAGAAGTACTAAATTACAAGCCATGTAATACTGTAGATCGCCAAGTATTTTTAGTGATTTTAGATGATAAAGAATTGAAAACATTTGAAGCAGTTGTAAATTTAACTTCAGAAAAAGTTGATTCCTACGAATATATTCCTGGCGTACAACCTAATGTAGCCTTAGAGGAATTTGAGCAATGTGAGGAATTAGTAAAGAGCCACCCTGATTTTGTAGCAGCTTTACAGAAACGTGGCATTGACAATCCTGATTTAATCATGGTGGATCCTTGGTCAGCAGGGAATTTTGGTATTCAGGAACATGAAGGTAAACGCTTACTTCGTGCGATTTGCTGGCAAAAAAAATCACTAGAAGATAACGGATATGCTTACCCTTTAACAGGTATTGTAACGTATGTAGACTTAAACAAAATGGAAGTTTACAAAGTAGAAGATCACGGGGTACGTCCAATCCCAACAACATCAGGTAATTACTATCCTGAAGTTGATGAATCAATAGTGTTTAGAAATGACTTAAAACCATTGGAAATCATTCAACCTGAAGGGCCAAGTTTTACAATTGAAGGTAATTTGATCAAATGGCAAAAGTGGAGTTTCCGCTATGGATTTACACCACGTGAGGGCCTTGTATTATACACAATTAATTATCATGACAAAGGCAAGGATCGTCCGGTTCTTTATCGTGCAGCATTATCAGAAATGGTTGTCCCTTATGGTGAACCAACATTTTCGCATAACACTCAAAATGCCTTTGATGCTGGCGAATATGGAATGGGTCAATTAGCCAATTCGTTAGAACTTGGTTGCGACTGCTTAGGTGAAATTCAATACTTTGATGGTGTTGTAGCTGATGTTAAAGGAAATGCGCGTACGATCAAAAATGCGATTTGCTTACACGAAGAAGATTACGGGATTGGTTGGAAACATACAGATTGGCGTACAGGCCATGTAGAAGTAAGGCGCTCACGTCGACTAGTAATTTCATTCTTCTGTACAGTTGGAAATTATGATTACGGCTTCTATTGGAGTTTCTACCAAGACGGTACGATTGAAGCTGAAGTCAAGCTAACTGGTATTTTAAGCACTGGTACATGTGAAGATGGCATCCAAACAAAATATGGATCTGAGATATCACCAGGATTAAACGCATCACATCATCAACACTTCTTTAATTTCCGACTTGATACGATGTTAGACGGTGAAAATAACTCAGTAGTTGAAACAGAAACAGTTTCAGAAACATTGGGAGAACACAATCCGAATAGTAATGGTTTCTATCCTCTTTCACGTATCTTTAAAACGGAGAAGGAAGCGTTACGTAATTTAGATTTAAAAACGCAGCGTACTTGGAAAATTATTAATAAAAACTCACTTAACCGAGTGAATCAACCCGTTGGATATAAAATTTTGCCTGGCGAAAATTGCTTCCCATTTGCTCATGAAGAATCAAGTGTTATGAAACGTGCTGGTTTCCTTAAGCACCATTTACACGTTACGCAATTTGATGAAAATGAAAAATATGCAACAGGTATGTATCCAAATCAACATGCAGGAGGAGATGGACTTCCAAAATACGTTGAGAAAAACCGTTCAATTGATGATGAAGATATCGTCGTGTGGTACACAATGGGCCATCATCATATCCCGCGCCCTGAAGATTGGCCTGTAATGCCAACTGCATACATCAATTTCCAATTGAAACCAGTTGGATTCTTTGATCGAAACCCAGCAATAGACGTTCCTAGACCAGACAAGAAGTGTCACACAACTTCGTCTTGTCATATACAATAAAACTCTTAAAGGAGTGTTTATATGCTACCATTCCTAAGCATGTTGGTGATTGTTACTTTTACGGTAATCACGAACCGTTTACTAAAACAGCGTTTTGCTAATCATGGCATGGCTAAGTGCTGTATAATGCTGATTTCTATGACAATGAGTACTGCTGTTGGGATGAATATGGCTACCTGGCTTCCTGATATGGTACTAGGTGCAATAACATCTATTATTATTTCTATTGCTTTAGGCTATTTATTGTCAACGGGCTTACCAATGCACCTATTCATGGAAAGTATAGGATCTAGTTTTATGGGAGCAATGATGGGTGTGATGCTAACATTAATGACTACCCAATATTCAACGTTAAGCATTATCTTTTTTACAATGATGTTTATAGTAAGTGCAATCATTTCTATCGGTGTATGGAATCGAGAAATGTTTCCTATCTTTATAAAAGCCATTCCAAAGCATATTTACATTGTGGCTGGTTTAATGATTTGTGTACTAGTAGTAAGTAGTTTTGAGATTCAAAAAGAGGTACCTGTAAAAGAAGAACAACAGCATCATAATCATCATTAAAGGGGTCGATAATTATGGTAAAGGTAAATGTTAAACCGAATATTGAAGAATCTGGCATTCAATTCAAAAAGAAATATGACAATTTTATCGGTGGTGAATGGGTAGCACCTGTAAATGGAGAGTATTTCGATAATAGTACGCCTATCACGAAAGAAGTATTTACACGTGTAGCTCGTTCAACAAAAGAAGATGTAGAGCTAGCATTAGATGCCGCTCATGAAGCCCAAAAAACCTGGGGGAAAACACCCGTAGCAGAACGGGCACGTATTTTACTAGCCATTGCTGATCGTATGGAAGAAAACCTTGAAAAAATTGCAAAGGTAGAAACTTGGGATAATGGGAAAGCGATTCGTGAAACTATGTATGCTGATATTCCATTGGCAATTGATAATTTCCGCTATTTTGCAAGTGCCATTCGCGCACAACAAGGTCAAGTGACACCTTTTGATGAGGATACAGTAGCTTATCATTACCAAGAACCTATTGGTGTAGTCGGCCAAATCATCCCATGGAACTTTCCTGTTTTAATGGCAGCTTGGAAATTAGCGCCAGCACTTGCTGCTGGAAATAGTGTTGTTTTAAAATTAGCAGAACAAACGCCGGTATCATTTTTATTCGTAGTTGAGCTTATTCAAGACCTATTACCAAAAGGTGTATTAAACGTCATTAATGGTTTTGGTGTAGAGGCAGGGAAAGAGTTAGCTTCAAGCCCACGTATTGCCAAAGTGGCCTTTACGGGTTCAACAGCTGTCGGTAAACTGATTATGAAATATGCATCTGAGAATCTAGTTCCTGTTACACTAGAGTTAGGTGGCAAATCTCCTAATATTTTCTTTGAAGATGTCATGGATGCTGATGACGGATATCTAGATAAGGCGATCGAAGGATTAGTTATGTTTGCTTTAAATCAAGGTGAAGTTTGCACTTGTCCATCTAGAGCCTTGATCCATGAGTCTATTTATGATCGTTTCATGGAAAAAGCTATTGAACGAGTAAAGCAAATTAAAGTTGGTGATCCATTCGATGTTGAAACAATGATGGGTGCACAGGCTTCAGAAGAACAACATAAAAAAATTCTTTCTTATTTTGAAATTGCTAAACAAGATGGTGCAGAATGTTTAATCGGTGGCGCCGAAAATCACCTTGATAATTTAGATGGTTATTTTATTCAACCAACTATTTTTAAAGGCAATAACAAAATGCGTATTTTCCAAGAGGAAATTTTCGGTCCTGTATTGGCAGTGACTACGTTTAAAACCTTCGAGGAAGCAATTGAAATTGCAAATGATACTATGTATGGATTAGGGGCAGCTGTATGGTCACGTAATACAAATGTTACCTATAAAGCAAGTCGAGAGATCCAAGCAGGACGTGTTTTTATAAATACCTATCATCAATACCCTGCGGGTGCAGCATTTGGCGGCTACAAAAAGTCAGGCTTCGGTCGAGAAAATCATTTAAAAGCTTTAGAATCGTATCAATCAACTAAATGTGTTTTAGCTAGTTACAATGAACAGGCGCAAGGATTCTTTTAATTTTACCTAAGAGTGAAGTGAGGGGGCGGCTTATTGAGTAGCTATTATCCAATCCAACCTGAATTGGTCCAAAAAACGTATTCTTATAGAGAACTGACTCCAAACAGCGAGTTAAACGAGGATATACTATTTTATTATGAGTTTGAACCAATAGGCATTAATAGTGATATTCATGTCATTCCTGATGCTTGCCAAGATTTAATGTTTTACATGGGCAAAGATCAAAAGGTTGTCTTAGGGAATACGCCGACTACACGTGAAATTTATTCATTTACCCCAAAAGGTAAATATTTTGGTGTTCGTCTAAATCCAAAACAAACAGTTATTCAATACAATTGCGCATTAAAACAAATTATTCAACAACCGTTTGTTAATGTTGAATTAGGCTGCACACTAGACTCAAAATTTATAAAAGCTGTTTTTGAAGCAGGAGATTTCGAACAAAGAGTGCAGATTTGTAATGAATATTTTTGTTCTCGAAAAATGGAAAAAAGCTTGGGTGATGAAATATTCGCTACTTGTTTTGATTCTATTATTGAAAATTATGGTCTGTTCATACCAGATGTAATTCAACATAAAACAGGTTATTCTGAGCGATATATCCGAGAACTTTTCTACAAAAAAACAGGTTTTGGACCGAAAAAATTAAGCAAATTCATTCGTATTCAACTCTTACTTCAACATTTTTCTTTTGAAGAGACACCTGTAAGCATTGACCAATATGGTTACTATGATCCTTCACATTATTACAAAGAATTTAAAAGCTTACTTGTCATAACACCTGCTGAATATATAAAAGAATTTTTAGGTTGGAAAAATATAAAACGAAAGTTTCTATCTTATTAGCCCCTCAGAGCTTTCACTCTGTCTTAAAAAAACATACTATATTAGTATGTTTTTTTAGTTCATGAGCAGAAATGGTTCTATGTTCTGTGGCAGTTGAATTTTCACCTCCAAAACACCCCTTATTCGGGTGATGAACAAAACAAATAACATTTCATAATATAGAAATAAGAAATATTTATCTTCATTCAGTCAAACACCTACTAAATGAAGATAAAGCCTCCGGCGGTTGTCATGGATTTTGAAAGGAATGAATTGTGCTGGCCATTTCAAAATCTGGACTCAATTACGCCAAGGTGAAATTGATAAGAAAAGGAGGATGTATTATTTCTATAGCTAGAACTGGTACCCTTCCTAGCGGAGAAATACAAGACGGCTTGGAAGATGTTGATGTTGTTTGGGACATTGATCGTTGGGAGAATGACGGCGGTAGAAGTCTTGGAACGAGTTCGAGGACGTGAAACATATTAAATGGAAAGGGAGACAAACTTGTCTCCCTCTAAATATTTATAAGGACAAGTTTCGAATGAAAATATTTCTATTGCCTTTCACAATCATATGTGGAGGGCTTTTTTTAGCTGGATTAAGTCCTTTCTATTTTTCATTTGGTTCATCTTTAGTTTTATATAATTAATAAACTTGTAAGGAATGAGTAAGAAAAAAGAGACAATCGATTCGTACAATTAAAGTACGAAATGAAAGGGGCTGATCCAAATGATACTAATTAGAGGAACCGATTTAATGGCAAAAAATTTTACTGAGGAAGATATTCCATTACTTAAACAAAGGTTACGTGAAAGTTGTGCTCAGAGTTGGAAATCGAAAGGATACAAATTAACTAGCATCGATACACTTACTAATGAAGTCGGCATATCAACCGAATTATTTTACAGGCTATATAAAACAAAAGAAGAGCTCTTTCTAGAAGTACTGTCAATGATTCAAAATCAATTGAAAGAACAATGGCATTTTATGATACAGACTAACTCGGGTATTGAAGGGTTTAAAAAAGCTATGAACTGGCTTTTTGAAGAGTATGTAAAGCATCCTACATTATATAATTTCAACAATCCAGATTATCATTTGTTTTTAAAAAAGCTACCTAAAGAAAAAATTGAACATCTAAGAGAAAATGATATGCAGTTTTTTGATGAAGTTTTAGAGCGTTCAAATTTAAAAATGAGAATACCAAAAGAAAAAGCATATGGAATCTTTAGTACATTATTATATACTGCAGCGATGAAAAAAGATTTAGTTTATAACAAATGCGAAATATTCAATTTTCTACTTGATAGTTCAATATATCAAATTTTTGCAAATTCGTTTTCTTTAGCAAACCAAAAATCCTACTAATGACCATTGTGTAAACTAACAGAAACAAACATTAAGATTGGGGGAATTTGCTTTGAGAGATTTAATAGTAGATATCTTGCAACAAAATAGTTCTATAGGAATATTCAGCTACATATCAATTGGGCTTGCACTGGTTGTGTTTATGATTGGGTTGTTTTGTATTTTAAAAAAGAAAAAATACGGTGTATATGTATTGGCTTCCAGTTTCTTGCTATTAGTAAATCCAGCTATTGATTTTTTATTCAATTTATTATAACGGAGGAAAACTAAAATGATTAAACAATTAGATGCTGCTTTGAGTAAGGTAAATAAGGGGTTTGGGGTAAATATGAAAATGCCAAAAGTAACAAAATCAAAACTGAAATATAGTAGGTATTTTACAACTGTCGTAGGAGTAGGAGGATTAACATTAGGAATTATTGGTCCTTCGAAATCGTTGTTAGTTCTCGGGACAATAGGTATTTTGAGTTCTATTGCAACAACCAATGAAATAAGAAAAATTTAGTATGCTGAACTGTGCTAGGTCAAGGGGAATAATAACCATGTATAAAGCGGCTTGAGCCAGGAAAATTTTAAAGGCTCAGGTCGTTTAATCGATTCTGCTAGCGTATTAATGGATATGATGTCAATCGCATAAAATGATTTTTTGACGTTAGTTTGAGAATACATTTTTAATAATTATATGAATAGGGAATTGAAACTTTTTCCATTGTTTAACGTATTATTTAAGAGAATTAGTGGGAGGTGAGAATTTGGAAGAAAAAGTACAGGGAAAACTAAAAAATGAGTTAATCGAATGGATAAAGGCGATTGCATTCGCTATATTGGTGGCGTTTGTCATCAAATCGTTTTTATTTACGCCAGTACTCGTAAAAGGTGCTTCAATGATGCCGACATTGGAAGACAAAGACCGTGTAATTGTTAATAAAATCGGTCCGAAATTTAAGTCGATTGATCGATTTGACGTTGTTGTTGTTGAACATGTTCTTCTTAATAAAAATGAAGAAAAAAATATTATTAAACGTATTATAGGTCTACCAGGAGATAAAATCGAGTATAAGGATGATCAATTATACATAAACGGTGAGAAGTTCAGTGAACCTTATTTAGACCAATTCAAGAAGGAATTAAAAGGTTCTAGATCACTCACTTATGATTTTACGCTAGATCACTCACTTATGATTTTACGCTAGACCAACTTTTAGGTGAAACTACGGTACCTGAAGGACATTACTTTGTATTAGGTGATAATCGTCCTGTAAGTAATGATAGTAGAAATCCTGAGGTAGGATTCATCCCTAAAGATAAAATAATGGGTACAACAAGTATCGTCTGTTGGCCAATGGAGCATATTGACTTGAATTTTAACTGAACCTAGGAGTTGGTTGAAAAAAACAAACTTACTGCAGCAATAATTCTGTGGTAGAACGAGTAGGTAAATTGAAGATTAGTTAACCTGAATATTCAGTGGCAAACCTCCATTTTTAAGTTGTAAATGGAGGTTTACCATTTGAATAAACAGGGGATATTACCTTTTGATTATACGGTTTTATTTAAATGCTTTAAGTAATTTTTTCCACTGTTTAAAATAATCTTTTTTAGGCGTTCGATACCATTTTTCTATCTTATTTTTTTTGAGATGATATTCACCGCCTTCTAGGATATACATATAATCTTTATGTTCAAAAATAAAAATTTGCCAACCTTGTTCCAAATCCCGAAAAGGATGTTTAATAGTTCCGGATGGTATATCCCGTTTACACCATTCTTTTAGGTAGGTTTCAGCATGGTCCAAATATGGAAACGAACCTAATTTTTCATTTCTGCTCGCACTATAAAAATATATATGTTTACCAAAGCCTTTAGACAAACGTTTCTTAGTGATAAGGATTTCGAAGTCATATACAATAGGAAACTTTTCGAAGTTCAATTCTTTTAAATTAATTGTATTATTTGTACAAATATTTGTTAGTTTTTCATTATTGTTAATATGTATTTTTGTATCAATCTCTTTAAAATAGAATTCACCACTTTTTGTACCTATTACCTTAATATCCTTTCCTTTATATTGCTTAACTAATTTATTCCACTCTTTGAAATATCCCTCTTTAGGCGTTCGATACCAGGTGTGAATCGTATTAATTTTCTTTTTAAATTCATTACCTTGTAAAATATAAATATACCCTTTATATTCAAAAATAATAATTTGCCAACCTTTCCTCATATCATAAAACGGATCGTCAATAGTTCCAGTTGGTATAGTACTACTACTCCAGTCTTTTAAGAAGGCTTCAGCACAATGCCACCGAGGAAATGTAGTTAACTGTTCATTTCTGCTTGCGCTATATAATGAAATTAGTTTCCCTCTACCTTTGTAATCTTTATTATTAATTAGTACTTCAAAGTCATTTACAACAGGGAACTTTTCTAAATGTAACTCCTTTAAATTTGTTAAAGTTACATCTGATAATCTTTTATGATCGTTTATATGTATATCTTTCTTTTTTAATTTGAATTTACCACTTTTTGTACCAATTACCTTCATAAACATTCCTCCTAAATTCCTTGAAACCTATTGTTATTATATTAACCTTGTCAGTAGTTGAACAACAAGGATATTTCCTTTTTTAGATATATTATCTTAAATTCCTGTTATTACTAAAAAAGAAGAGGTGAAATTGAAATTTCGAAATTAAAGCATAATGAAGATTTTAAGGAAGATTACCGAATTCACTGCCAACATAAGAAACATTTAACTCAATTCATATTGGAATAATGAACATGTAACAATACTGTAAATGTCAAAATCACAATGTACATTTTTGCTAGTCTAAGCATGTACTCTTTCGCTGATTAACTACTTTTCTATACAAGTGCTTGAATAATACAACTTGACAAGGAGCCTCTACTCGCATGATTCGATAGCCTAGAACCCGGCTATATCAAGGTCTGGCTATCCGCTCAAGGCTATCATGCTCGCCACTCCCTGTAAAGTTGTAATATACAAAGGAAATCAAAAATGTACTTGGTTAAACAAGCAATTTTGTACATATTTATTTCAACGTTTATAAATACAACACAAATTAACAAAAGTCGGTTTAATAAGCGTGACAAGTACCCACAAACTGTAGGTAGCAGACCGGGTTTTAAAAAACTGGCTTGAATGGTAGTGAGGAGGATAAGTAATGACTCATTTTGAATACATGGAACAACACGGTCAAATGACTATATATGATTTTCTTGCGGACCAGGAATCGGACAATGATCTGTTAGCGGACCTAAAAGCTTACAAACTAATAAAGCTGTTGAAAAGAAGAAAACGATATGGCATCGCATATGAAGGTATATTGTGCGGAGGTAAGAAAGGGGTTAAACCTCAAATCATTGTTTAATGACTTTTAGGATAACCCCGAATTTTTACTGGTTAGTGTAGTGGAAGATAGTCATGGCTGTTTATCGTTACTTTAGAAGCTGATATAAGAATTTCTTTATTTGCTTCAAAATATGGGTTTAAAATTTTGTGAAATGTTTCCCATTTTGCTTCGATTTTTTCTTGTTCTTCTTTTTCATTAAGAGCGAAGATTTCTTCATAAAGCTGTTTTAATTTCTTACTATCTGTTTCACTAACTTCGAATTCAAATTCAGCCATGTATTCTTCAAATGTTTGAGGTTTTATGGACTGATGATTAAGGATTTCATAAAATTCTTCCCAAAGCTTATCATTCAGTTCGTCATCTCCCTCTTCTAATGCTTTTTGAGAATCTTCATAAATAGTTTTTAGTTTGGCTAAAGTTTCAACAGGGATATTTAATTTAGTGTCTCCCATATAGTCATCCAAATATTCTTCAAATGTTGGAGGTGCATATAGCGCAACTAGATATGGTTCAAGGATTTTATCAAACTCTTCATATTTTTTGTTAGCTTTTTCCTCATCACCACTTTTTTCAAGCTTTATCCATTCTTTATAAATAGCTTTAAGTTGTACGTTATCGGTTTCTTTAATAATTATATTTTTCTCATTAAATCCGTAATTCGCCATATACTCTTCAAATGATAGAGGTTGCCAATTAGCTAATGTATACGGCTTTGTGATTTTATGTATTTCTTCGTAAATTTTTTCTAGTTCCTCATGTTTCTTTTCTATCTCTTCATCTGTTAAGTTTATCTCTTTTGAAAATTCTTTTTGCAGCTGTTTCATTTCATTGAACAATTTTTCTAATATTGTTAAATCTTCTTTTGTCATCTCCTTAGGAAAGTCTTTTTTAAATACTTCAAACGTGAAGAAGTCTGAAAAACTCTCTACAGTGTTACCTTCTACAGAGATTTCCTGTCCTTCTACTAGTTTCATTTTTCTTATTTGTTCATCAGAAAATTTGTGGAAACTTATAAAGTAATTTTGACCATCTCTTCCTTTGATGTTCATTCCATCATCATAGATATGTTTAATGGTTCCTGTAATTTTTTGTTCAAGTTGAACAGTAATACTACTATTATCTGTTGTTTTTACTGACGCAGCCCCAGCTTGAAGTGGTGTCAGAACAGCTATTCCAATAGTAAGTGCTGAAGCAATCATCAAAGTTTTTTTAATCGGTTTTTTCATATGTATTTCTCCTTCTATTTAAAAAATAGGTATTACCAATAATTAGACGAATTACCATATATAAAAGTTCATTGATTTATAAAATTTATAATGAAGAATAGGTGAGAAGACCATCCTTGATGAAGCGACACTTAAAAGTTAGACATAGTTATTTCATTAGGCAGCGGTTTGGGCATGAGTTCGATATTGGATACAATTGCGGCACAGTTCACAATGAGTGGTTATTGTCATTTGCTAAATCAACATCTGTGGAAAACAGACACACAAAATGTAAAACGTTAAATAAATCTTAGATGATTTGTTCTGGGAGAAGTAAAACTGTGTCAACTTATAGAGCAGGGATTGTTTAGAAAGTGTCTCTTCATTGAAAAGAAAGGGCATAGCAAATTGAACTTTCAATATGCTATGCCATTTAAATTATCTAATTCAAAACTATATTTCCAGACTTCGTTACAATTTGTATCTTATGATCACCATTACCTGAAATACCTTGTAACCCCTTTTTTGTCTTTGAACTGCTGTTTAAAGCTAAGTCAATTGATTGTCTACCGCTGTTTGTATTGATATCTAATTGTAAATTAGGCTGTTCTTCATCAAAATCCACGGATACTTTACCACTTGTGGTTGTTATCTTTACATCATTGTTCAATTCTATAAAATGGAGTTTAACATTACCGCTGCTTGAGCGTATTTCAATGTTATTTTGAATTAATTCCTTTCCGGTAACATTTCCAGAAGATCCATCAAGAATTAATTTACCTTTGAATTGCTTAGGTACTTTAACTTCTAAAGACGGTTTTTTACTAAGATTAAATAATCGTGTAATATCAGTATCCAATTTAATCGATAGCTGTTTTGAAGATTTTTCTACTATTGCACCCGGTCCGTCATCATTAACCGTTAAATTTGCTTCTATTTCATTTGTTTCACTTGGAGAAAATACAACATCAGTACTTGCAAAATTTATCATAATCTCCTCAATATTTTCTACAGATTCTTTATTGACGACGACGTTTTCCTCCCTTGACGAACATCCTGCAAGCATAATTAGTACTATAAATAAACGAATGGTTGTTTGTTTAATCATTTTCCGCCCTCCTTAAACTTGATTATATTAAATGACGTAAGGTCAGTTTCAAATTTTATCCAACAGGATGTTTAAATTCCTTGAAAGTGACCTTGCGTCATCTTTTATACTGTTAGTAGAGCTTTTGCTTTAAACTAACTTAAAAGGAGAATCCTGTTATGAAGAAAGACGATATTATTATTTATGCTTGCGTTATTATTGGAGCAGGAGTCGGTTTATTGAGTGATAATGCTTTTCCGGGGGTACTAATTGGCTTAGGAATTGGTTATCTGTTAAAAACTATGTTTTTTAAAATAAATGAATAAGAAAGTAGGGGTATTAACTTGTTTCATATTAACGAATTTAAAAAACTGAGTGGTGTATCAGTTAGAACCTTTAGATATTATGACAAAATTGGACTTCTGAAACCTGTCTCAAAAACAGAAGGAGGTCATCGATTATACTCATACACTGAGTTAAAGAAACTTCAGCAAATACAATTCTTAAAAACTATAGGATTTCAATTAAGTGAGATCAAAATGATGCTAGAGTCCGAAGAATGGGATTGGTCGAACAGTCTAATGAAACAACTATCTTATGTTATTAGTGAACAGGACCGTCTTTCAAAGATAAAAACTAGTTTAAGGGAACTCATAAACGGTATAGCGATTGATGGAGAAGAATTTAGGATTAAAAAAATTATGGATTTATATAATAATCAGGATTCTAAAGAAGTATTAAAAAATAATCGAGATACATTAAATTTTAAAAACATGGAAGCACTAGAAAAACTTCCAAAAATGGGTAGTAGCGATCCAGACTCTTTAGAGTGGATTGCTTTAGTAGGGCAATTAAAAAAACATATGCACCTTGGTTATAGTAATACACGAATACAAAATATAATTAAGAGAATGGAAGTGAAAAAAGGTGAAGACTTTAATGACGAAGATGCTTTTTTAGATAAGCTTTGGGACATTAGAAAGTCACCTGAGGAATCCGAAAAATATAATTTATATCCAATGGATCAGGAAATCCTTAACTTTATGGAAAAGGCTTATATATATTATCTCGGACATAAATCATAGTTTTTTGAAATGTGGAGGGGAAAGATGGGAACAGATATATTAATTTATTTGGGTGGCTTAGCTCTTTTAGATACATTAAGCCCTACAATTATTGGTGTTACTTTATTTCTCGTTTTAACAGACAAAAAAAATTTAACATCAAGATTATTTGCATATCTATTTACGGTTGCACTACTCTATTTTTCATTAGGTATCATCATGATGTTAGGCTTAAATTTTATTATAGAAACATTTTCTAACATTTTTCAAAATAAAATAGTTAGCTGGGTCATCTTTATAGTAGGGGTGATATTATTTACTGCTAGCTTTTTTATCCCTGCGAATAAAAAAAGTAATATTCCAAAGCCTAAAACTCAAAGTATATTCTCAATTATTATTATTGGTATTACGACTTTTATGATAGAGGCAGGCATGGCTTTACCGTATTTTGCTGCTATTGGCTTACTAACGACAACGAATATGCCTTTTTATCAGTGGCTTCCAATTATAGCGGTATACAATATTATTATGGTTTTACCAGCTCTGTTACTATTTTTAGGATATAAATTGTTTGGAAAGTGGATAAACCCTACCTTAGTAAATCTTCGGAATAAAATATCAAGTAGTTCAAGTTCTACCTTATCCTGGATGATGTGTATAGTTGGGGTAATATTAATATTTTACACTAAAGATTATCTATAATGAATGAAACGGGTTTTAACACCGTTAATCACTTTGTAGAATTTAAAATGGTAGGGGGGAGGTATTCGTCATGAGTGATAAATGGTTAGAATGGGCAAAGAAGATCCAATCAATTTCCCAAGCAGGATTAACTTTTTCAAAAGATGTCTACGATATTGAACGATATGAACAATTAAGAAGTTTAAGTGCCGAGATTATGAGAGAATACACCGGGTTAGAAATGAAAAAAATCAGGGATTTATTTACGAATGAAACGGGTTATCAAACACCTAAAGTGGATGTTCGAGGAGTAGTCTTTCAGAACAATAAAATACTAATGGTCAGAGAAAAAAATGATGATAAATGGTCTTTGCCAGGTGGTTTCTGTGATATAGGTTTGTCGCCTAGTGAAAACATTGTCAAAGAAATTAAAGAAGAAGCGGGTTACGATGTAGTCCCTACGAAATTACTTGCTTTATTGGATATGAATAAGCACCCGCATCCACCTCAACCTTATCATTATTATAAATTATTTGTTCAATGTGAGATTATTGGCGGGCATGCAAGAAATGGTTTGGAAACAAAAGGAGTAAAATTTTATCATGAAGATCATTTACCGAAGCTTTCTTTAGGGAGGAATACAAATACACAAATTAACATGCTTTTTGAATTTTTAAGGGACCCTTCTAAAGATACAATATTTGATTAATAGTGATAAGTTAATGGAAGCGCTGAATTTACTATGATAAACAATCGGCAATATTTCTTTATAATGATAAAAGTCCAATTTCTTAATGATAATGTATAAGAAATTGGACTTTTACGTTTATAAAAAATTAATCATTTAATCCTTTACCTTCGAGAATGTGCTGCGTGTATTTTTCGATTCTTGATAATCTAGTTTTGGATTGTTTAGGTTGAGAAAAATGTAAAATATATGCTCTTTGTCGCCCTGGTGTTAAGCTTTCAAACGCCGTTTTTAAGGCAGGCATTTCATTAAATTTATTGTCAAGTTCTTCAGGAATGATGTATTCCTTATGCTCTTTCATCGGCACTTTTAAACCTGCTTTTTCAACTTCAATGGCTTCAAGTATATAATCTTTTATAATGGTTTCCATTCCAACTATTTCTTGAGCGCTAGTGAAACGAATTTGGCGCGCGGCCTGTACATTTTCCGTTTGCTGAATTAAAATCCCATGGGAATCCTTTAACAAGGCACCTTTGTGAAAAAGAAGCGCACAATAATCTTTAAATCCATGGATTAACACGACATTTTTGTTCTCAAGCGTGTAACAAGGATGCATCCATTTAAATTCTTCGGTCAGCTCACAGTCAAGAACGATATTTCTCAACACCGAATATTCTTCCTGCCACTTTTTAGCTTTGTTTAAAAATTCATCAACCTTCGGATTCATTTTGTTATTTGTCATCCAAGAAAACCCCTCTACTATCAGTAATTAATCGTTTAATCGATTTATCATAAAACAATATTTAGTGTGATGTCTAGCTAAAAATAGTGAGCTACGAATAGGGGGCTACTAAAATAATGCACTAAATAGATAAAATAGTTTCATGAGGGCATACGGATGGAAAATAAAAAGGATTGGGGCATTAACCCCAATCCTGCTCATTTACATATATTTTTTGTACAGCACGCTCGCTGAATATTATTTGCTCTAATGTAGCGCAGCAATAACCGTAATATACAAGTTACAAAATGGAGCTTGTTATCTAAAAACGTTGATATACCAACGTTTTGCGTTTAACTTATACGCCTATCACTTTACATTCGGATAAATCATTGTCGCAGGGTCTACATATTCATCGAACTGCTCGTCTGTTAGTAACCCTGATGCAATTGCTGCTGCTTTTAATGTTGTGCCTTCTTTATGGGCTTTCTTCGCGATTTTAGCCGCATTTTCATAACCGATGTAAGGGTTTAAGGCAGTTACAAGCATTAATGAGTTTTGTAAGTTATGGTCAAGCACTTCTTTATTTGGCTCAATTCCAACAGCGCAATGATCATTAAATGATTTCATTGTGTCTGCTAGTAGGCGAGTCGATTGTAAGAAGTTATAAATAATTACTGGCTTGAAGACATTTAGCTCGAAATTACCTTGGGAAGCGGCAAAGGCAATTGTTGCATCATTGCCAACGACTTGTGTAACAACCATTGTCATTGCTTCACTTTGTGTTGGGTTTACTTTACCAGGCATAATGGAAGAGCCTGGCTCGTTTTCTGGAATCGTAATTTCACCGATACCTGAACGAGGACCACTTGCTAACCAGCGAACATCATTGGCAATTTTCATCAAGTCAGCTGCAAGTGCCTTCAATGCGCCATGTGCGACAACGGCTTCATCATGACTTGTTAGTGCATGGAATTTGTTTGCGGCTGAAGTGAAATGCTTATCAGTGATGTCACTAATTTCAGCTGCTACACGCTCACCAAATTCAGGGTGTGCGTTAATACCAGTACCAACTGCTGTTCCACCAATCGCTAGTTCCTTCATATATTCAATATTTTGGACGATCATATGCTCAGACTTAGCAAGCATTGCTGCCCAGCCACTAATTTCTTGACCTAAAGTAAGCGGTGTTGCGTCTTGTAAATGAGTACGACCAATTTTAATAATGTCTTTGAATTTCTCTGCTTTGTCATCAAGTGTTGCTTTTAGTAAACGTAGACGTGGTAGTAAATAATCTTCTACCTTTAGCACTGCTGCAATATGCAAAGCTGTTGGGAAAGTATCGTTAGAGCTTTGAGATTTGTTGACATCATCATTAGGATGAATACGATCAGCTTCACCGGCATTTTGTAAAATTTGGTTTGCTCGGTGCGCAATTACTTCGTTTACGTTCATATTAGACTGAGTACCACTACCAGTCTGCCAAACTACAAGAGGGAATTGATCGTCCCATT
The DNA here is from genome assembly GCF_056322905.1 of Lysinibacillus sp. G1-3. Classification (NCBI taxonomy): domain Bacteria; kingdom Bacillati; phylum Bacillota; class Bacilli; order Caryophanales; family Bacillaceae; genus Lysinibacillus; species Lysinibacillus sp. G1-3. Next base: position 15,238 of record NZ_JBWHYQ010000022.1, on the reverse strand, counting down.
GACCATTTAAAATTTCGTCAGCTGCTTGCACAATCGCATTTGCTTTAATATCTGAAAGTTTACCTAGTTTATTATTGGCGATTGCAGCACTTTTCTTTAAAATGGCCATTGCTTGAATTAGCTCAATTGGCATTTTTTCTGTACCGATTTGGAAATTTTCTTTACTGCGCTGTGTTTGAGCACCCCAAATTTTATCTGCAGGTACTTTAATTTCACCCATAGTGTCTTTTTCAATACGATAATCCATGTAAAACAGCTCCTTTATTTATGTAAATCTGTCCATTAATAATAATTAATTATGCATTGGCATAATTGTTTCCGATTCGGCTTTGTGCTTGCACAAAGGAGTTGAAAAACGGATATTCTTAGTCTGATGTAAGAATATCCGTTTGATACATGCTTATTTCAAAAAAATAGGGGGGATTCTGAATTAAGCATTTCGGAGAAAAGAAATAATCTACCGATAATGATAATCGTTATCAATTGAAAAGTCAAATATTTAGTTTTGAAATAATTATTCTCATTGAGAACAATTTGCAATGGGAGTTTTGTAGAGTACGATTCCTGCTTTTAAAAAGTTAAAACGCTACCATGAAACGATAGCGTCAGCACAATAAAAGGGAAGAGCTATCTCTTTTTCTTCCCAATTTCTTTTAATGGTTGTTTTTTAGGTACTTTTTCAAAAATGATACTTACGTGATAGTTGTGATCGTCCATCTGAGTAATCTGAACAATTTTTGCTTTACGTCCTTTAATTTTAATGTTTTCTTCGACAATAGGAAGACTTACTAGTAGTTGGCTTAAAACGGACGTCTTGTTTTCGTAAAAATGAGTTACATACATATTTTCTTCTCCTTATAACATGTTATTTAACGAAAAAAACGTGAGCTGTACCTTCCATTTAAACATGACATTAATTGTACTTATAGAATGAAGAGGGGGAGATTTTTTTCGGAGATATTTGCAAGGTAGAAGGTTTTACACAATGTATGAGAAGAGCTTAAAATATAGAACATTTCAAAATGGTAGCAATGCTTTTAAGTGTTCTCCCAAGATACCATAAGAATCTTGGCAGTAGAAAAGAAATTTATGGACGGTGTTTGGATGCTTGTTTTATTGTTTTTTGATTGTTGAGGTATGAGTAAACTGGTAGCAAGTAAGGAAAAGCCACAAGTGAAATTGGCTATGTAGTCATTAACGAAACAAACAATTGTGTTAAGAACATCGAAAAATCTAAATTAGAAATTAAGCGAAGATATTTTTACTCGAAAAAAATTTGATTTTATTTCAATCGTAAATGGCGAGTAAAAGCAATTAATAATAGTTTCTAATATATTCTGAATTGTCTTCATATTAATAATATTTTTTATTTTCTATATTTTACCTTTATTTTTCCTGATATTTCTATTAAACTACAAATAGATTAAATCCAAAGGAGGAATAAAATGAAAAAAATTACTTTTAAGTTGTTCTTTATGCTTATCTTTTTGTTAGTTCCTATGAATGTTTTTGCTGAGGAGTCTTTAGGTGAATTTTCATTTGATCCAAGTAAGGTATCTCATCCTTATGACATGATCAACTCGAAAGGAGAAATCATTAAGTATGAAGAGTTTAATGACGGTATTTCACAATTAATCAATGAAATACCAAGCGTTCAAGGAACAGGTGAAATTTCTCCCGTTCAGATTGATTCCATAATGGAAGGTCACTCGTTTATCGATATCACACCACCACCAGTTGTTATTAATGATTCTACTGCTAGAGGACCAATACAAATATCCCCACGGATTGTCATCGGTGACGATAGTAGAAAAAAAGTAGAGAATACTAAAGACATGCCATATAGTGCAATTACGCATATTGAAATAAATTGGCCTGATGGAAAAGGTGGTTCTTGTACAGGTTCTTTAATTGGGAAAAACAAAGTCCTAACAAATGGACATTGTGTTATAAATCCAGAAACAAAAGAAACTATAACTAGTGCAAAGGTTTACCCTGGTGTAAGTAATAGTGTTGGATTATTTGGTTCTTATAATGTTAATGATTATTATGTAGCTGCTAATTGGGCTTCAACTGGTTCGAGCTCTGAAGACTTCGCTATTCTTGTTTTAGATGTATCAAAAGACAATAAACAGGCGGGAGATGTTGCAGGTACTTTTGGAATCAAACAGGTGAATAATCTTCTTAATCAAAATATCGGTATTTATGGTTATCCGGGAGACTTAATGGAGGCAAGTGGTGAAATTTCTCAATTTGGTACGAGAGGAAATATTACTAGAGAGGATGCATCTGTAGCCTTTTATACAATTGATACTGCACCAGGACAATCCGGTTCGGCATTGTTAAATACTGACAATCAAATTGTAGGTGTTCATAGAGGTTCATTCGTTATTAATGGGAACCCTATGAATGGAGGACCTAAGATGAACTCTTATATGTTTAAATTTGTTTCCAAAGCTTTAGAGTAAAATTACTAATATTGTAGACAAACTGAGAATTTCGGTTTGTCTATTTTTTTTTTGGAAATTGAAATAGAAAGCCTTCAATAAACTGGTCATTATTTCAGCTTTTTCAAGGAAAATTCTGATACCTATAGTTAGTATACACCTGTATAAATATATTGTTTTACCCCGTGGAATTAGGAATTGTAATAAAGATCCGTAAACAAAAAAACGAACCTAAGGGAAGCTATTTCCTAAATCAACGAGTGATTGCTATAGGTATATTTATTGTAAGTACAAAATTAATATTAGCTATAGCGGGAAATAGCAGTTCAAAGTGGGTTGTTCTTTGTATGTTTTAAGATGAGATAAACAGTTTATGCTACTACAATGATTTTTGTAAATCGCTATTTTATGGCATAATTTTATTATTTTTCATTGCAACTTTCGACATATTTTTTATTTATTTCTCAGGAAATATTTCATATAAAATTGTAGCTGTGGCAATGTTTTTTAATGAACATTATATAGTTTTTATAGCTTTGGATTAGGTACGGTTGTAGGGTAAGTGAAATGATGAGTTTATGACTTGTTCTAATACTCGATTTTTTTGCGACCTATGAACTTTTTTAAGTCCTTGATATCGTAGCTTATATTTGGAAAAAAGCGTAATCGCGGTATAATAGTAGTAAGGGAGGAAACAAAATGTATTTAAAATCATGTAAGGTATTACAGGATGATATTGAAGATAATGACCAGTATCCCTTCAATATACCAAGTTTGCAGGATTTACAAGAGCTAGAGTTTCCTACGAATGTGACCTTCTTTGTTGGGGAAAATGGTTCTGGGAAATCAACACTGTTGGAGGCAATTGCGGATCGCTGTGATTTTAATACAGCGGGTGGTGGTCGTCAAAATATATATGAAGTACATAAGGCGGAGTCTTCACTAGGAGAATATATCCGTTTGTCATGGATGCCGAAAGTGACGAATGGTTTTTTTCTACGATCGGAAACATTTTATCAATTCGCAAGTCATATTGATTTGATAGAAGATCCAAGAAAATATACCGCTTTTGGTGGTAAGTCTTTACATCATCAATCACATGGTGAGTCCTTTCTATCGCTATTTATGCATCGCTTTAAGGGGAAAGCTATTTATTTATTGGATGAGCCTGAAGCGGCATTGTCACCGACTAGGCAGCTTAGTCTTCTTAAAATTATGAAGGATTTGGAGCATGAGGCCCAATTTATTATCGCCACTCATTCACCTATTTTACTTGGCTATCCAAATGCAACAATCTATAGTTTTGATAATGGGGACATTGAGTCTATTCGCTATGAGGATACCATTCATTACATCGTCACGAAGCGCTTTTTAAATGCACCGGAATCCATTTTTTCAGAGTTATTTGATGAGGAGAGAGAATCATGAATCAACGTAAAGGCTTAGTCATGCGAGAAATACGATTAGATGAAATGGCACAGTCTATCGATTTGCTTAATTATGTTTTTCAAATGTCCATGTCCATTCATAAGGATCGTCGCTTTGTAAATGCCAAAAGTAAGCAATTTAATGAGGGGCATGCCATTGGTTGGTTTGATGGTTCGCATCTTGTATCTCAAATTTTAAGCCTACCTTTTGAGGTAAATGTTCATGGTAGGATCTATGAAATGGGAGGTATTACTGCGGTCGGAACGTACCCCGAATATTCTGGGCATGGATTGATGGAGAGCCTTATTATTGAGAGCCTGGAACGAATGCGCAATGAAGGACAAAGTATATCCTATTTATTTCCATATTCAATCCCGTATTACCGGAAAAAAGGCTGGGAAATTATGAGTGATATTGTGGAATTTCAGATTAAGGATACGCAGCTTCCTCACCATAAAGGCTTAAACGGTAAAATCCGCCGTGTCGATCCGAAGCATGAAGATGTTGTAAACATTTATGCACGTTATGCCAAGAAGACACATGGTGTCATGGTGCGAAATAGCATTGCTTGGAATGAAAAGTTTCAAGAAGATTTCTGGGAAGAAAAATTTATTGATAGTGATGTGAACCTTCAGGCAGCCGTATATTATGATGAGGATGATCTGCCACAGGGGTATATGTTTTACCGCATTATGGAGGAAAATTACTACATCGATGAGATTGTCTATTTGCAGGAAGAGGCGCGTAAAGGCTTATGGAATTTTGTCTCAGCACATAGCTCGATGATTTATAATGTCTATGGTAAAACAACTGGCAATGAAGCCGTTGCCTTTTTATTAGAAGATAGTGAAATTATTCAAAAAGTGTCCCCTTATTTTATGGCACGAATTGTCGATGTGAAAGAATTTCTACTTCGCTATCCATTCACGGGAAATGATTTTCAGCTTCGACTAGCTGTAACTGATCGCATTGTGGCATGGAATAATGGCACATTTGTCATCACAAAGCAAGATGGAAAAGTCACGGTCGAAATGGTGAGTGAGGTGCAGTCTGAAAATGCTGTTCAGCTAACGGTCCAAACTCTTGCCACGATGTTACTTGGTTATAAACGACCGAGCTATTTAGAAAAAATTGAGCGTTTACAAGGCAATGCCATTGAAATTGCATTACTAGAGACAGTACTACCAATTGGTATTCCAACGTTTATTGATTATTTTTAAGAAGAAAACGGGATTTGTGCAGTGAGTTGCTGTGCAGACCCCTTTTTTATGGATTCAGGGGGGGATTGATCGGGACAGCGAAAAAACTGCTCTGGAGAACTTTATTATTTTATTACCTTATTAAGGAAACAACTGCTTCGTTTAAATCGTTTCTTATATATCAGATTGGGGGATACCGATGAACGAATCCGAGAAGCTGCAACGCAAGAAAGTATATAAACAAACTCTTCTAGTGCTACTTATTTGGATTTTGTTTTTTGCTAGAATTATAGGGTACGGTATTTACTGGTTATTTTTCGATTGGTCTAGATTTAAACAAGATTTGATTGCTGAATCTACATCGCCATAAGGAACTTATACGGTGAAAGATTATGTTTCAGATGCTGGTGCAACGATGATACGGTCAGTATTAACGGAGAGACATTGAATGTGCCAGATGAAACATATGATTATCGAGAAAATAAGTAGCCATAACCATTGCAGTTATGGCTTATTATTTTGTAATCCAAGCTTTTTTTAATAGTTGCACACCTAGGATAAGTTCTTCCGTTTTTAATTTACTAAAGCCTAATTGAATAATTGGCGCTGAACTTGTCTGTTGTAGATAATAGGGGCTCGTAGGGTAGACCTTTACTCCGTATTGTTTAGCGTTTTGGATGAGCTGATCTTCTGAAAATTGGGTGAGCACCTTGACCAAAATATAAAGTCCAGATTGCTCTCCAAGAATCATAATTTTTTCTCCGAATTGTTTGGTAAGTTCCTCTACAAGTGTATTTATTTTATGTTTATAGGTGATACGCATTCTTTTAATATGTCGTGTCCATTCACCTTGTTCCATGAATTTCGCCATTGTTAATTGATGTAAGGACGAGGCGTTATGTTCAAAATGAGCAAATCGTTTTTTATATGGCTGAACAAGTGCTTTTGGTAGCACCATATAACTTAAACGAATCGCTGGTAAAAATGATTTTGAAAATGTCCCCATGTAAATAACACGTGACTTGTCGATGGAGGCGAGAGCAGGAAATGGCTGTTGTGTATAACGGAATTCACCATCATAATCATCCTCAAGTATATATCCATCGACGTTTTTGGCCCACTGAATTAATGCTTGTCGCTGCTGAATGCTCATGGAAACCCCATATGGGAAATGGTGAGAAGGGGTGACATAGAGTAACCGCGAATGTAAATGCGCTAAATGCTCAAGCTGCGCACCGCTTTGCAACACAGGTAATGTCTCTATACGAAAGTCATGTTGCTTGAACGCTTCTCGTGCACCGTTGTAGCCTGGGTCTTCTAAAATTACACTTTGGAAATCTTGCTTTAATAGAAAGCCTAAATAAATTAACATTTGTTGCGTGCTACTACCGATAATAATGTCTTCTTCGTTTACATGGACCCCACGAGCTTGAAGTAAATAATGTACAAGCTGCTCCTTTAAAAGTGGCTCGCCGAAAGGGTCGCCATATTGATAGCACTCGTTTAAAGGTAACACTTGATTAGCCATTTGACGCCATATTTTTAAAGGGAAATGCTGCTGATCGACAGCGCCAGCACGAAAATCAATGTTGATATCTTCACGCTTACTTTTCGTACTTTGAGTAAAGCTTGGTCGTTCCTCTTGAAGAAACACTTGCTCAAAATCATTGACGTAATAGCCCTTGCGTCCTTCACCAAGTATGTATCCTTCCGCTACGAGCTGCTCATAGGCAGTTAACGTTGTATTCCGACTGACATGTAAAGTTTCGGCTAGCCTCCGAATAGAAGGAAGAGAATCATCTGTTTTCAATGTCCCTTGTTCGATTAACAATTTGACCTGCTGATAAATTTGTTTATACTTTGCCTCTTCATCAGTGAATAAGAAAATAAAATCCTCCATAAAACTCCTCCTTGACATGGTGAAATGTCTAGAACTGTTTCTTTTTAAATGTCAGTTTACTATTTATCATTATACAAGAATGACATATAAAAAAGGAATGGGGAGATAAGTGAATGGAGATTTGTACAGTAACTTTAGCAACTGTTGGAGACGTGCTGCCATTATTTAATGCCTATCGGGAATTTTACGGTCAACAATCTGATTTAGAGCTGGCTAAACAGTTTCTATTAGAGCGTTTAAATAAGGAAGAGTCGGTCATTTTTCTAGCTTATATAAATGCGCAGCCAGTTGGTTTTGTTCAGCTCTATCCTACTTTTTCATCTGTTGCAATGAAGAAGGCATTTATTTTAAACGATCTATTTGTGGCCGAGCATGCTAGGAAACATGGTGTAGCACATGCCCTAATTGAACAATGCTATTCGTATTGTGTACGAAACGATGCGCGTTATCTAGGTTTAGAAACAGCGACAGACAACGTGCGTGCTCAAAAACTATATGAGAAGCTCGGAATGAGAATTGATAATGGCGTATTTCATTATATTAAATATTGGTAAATGGAGGTTCGAATAATGACTGTAACCATCAAACAATTAACAACGGAGCAGGAGTGGTTGGATGCATATGCAGTTATCGTGCAGCTCCGCACGGAATTAACAGTAGAAAAGTATCTCCAATTGTTAAAGGAAATGACTCAAGATGGCTATATGTTATTTGCATTATTTGAAAATAAGAAAATGATTGTTGTCACCGGATTAAGTTGGAGAGTCAATTTTTACAGTGAACGCCATATCTTTGTCTATGATTTAGTAACGGATGAGCAGTATCGTTCAGGAGGCTATGGTGAGAAACTTTTGCATTATCTTCATCAATGGGGCAAAGAAAATCGGGCGCACTATATTGCTTTAGAGTCAGGTATCCAAAGGAATAATGCACATCGCTTTTATGAGGATCGATTAGGATATGAAAAATGGTGCTATTCTTTTCGAAAAGCATTGTGATTAAGAAGGAATATGATTTTTTAAACCTCACACACTAATGTAAACATGAAGGAGGTTTATATGAAAGTAACGTTCAAAAAGCTTTTTCTAATAAGCATAGTTATGATGAGTTTTACACCAATTGGTTATGCAAATAATGTAATTCAACAACATGCAAATGGTGAGGAAGGACAGGTTGTTTACCATGTAAAGTACGATTATGCTGCTATTTGTAAAGTTCTTGGGATTACGCAAGAAGTGTATGATCAATATTGGAAAGAAGGACTTTCGATTGTCGATATGGCAAAAAGGGAAGGTATTGACCAACGTGAAATAATAAATTATTTTGTGACATTTCACTATCAAGAAATGCAAAAATGGCGAAAGAAGGGGGCGCTGAACGAACATCATTATTTTGATTTAGTTTATGAATTAAAAGATGAAATTACAGATTTTATTGAGCGAAATCCGAATAAAGAATGAAAACGACTAGTGTTTTTCTAGTCGTATTTTTTATGGGTAAATAATGATTAACATTTAGTATTTAGTTATAAAAGTTAAGTATTTAATGATTATCATTAAATAAACCTTGATTTTAACTCGGCTATTTAATATGCTTAACATTGAAGAAGGGCAGCTAGAATAACGGCGGATTTCTCCATCCGAGAGGAACCTTTCACCATCGCTTGTCATACTTCATGTAAAACATTATGAACAGGGGGAAAAAATATGGTTTTGCAAAGTGTAATAGATGCAGTTTTTCAGGTCATTTTATTTTCAGTTATACCGTTCATTTGGTGGTTGATCTCAGCTAAAAAGGAGCAATCATTTTTTGCATGGCTCGGACTTCGAAAGCCTGTCATTGAAAACAAAGGAAATTATTTCTTATGGCTTTTAGTCATTATTGTTTTATTTTTCGGACCACTTTTTACAATTACTTACTTTTACCTAGATAGTTCAATCTTAGCGTCAAATCGTTTTACAGGGCTTGGTTTTTCAGCGCTCATTCCTGCACTTTTATATAGTATTGTTCAAACTGGATTGTCAGAGGAATTGTTCTTCCGAGGCTTTTTACTGAAAAGATTCATGCATAAGTTTGGTTTTCAAATCGGAAATATCGTGCAAAGTTTATTATTTGGTATTTTACATGGTTGGATGTTTTACTCTTATATTCCTTTTGGAGTTGTCATGTTAGTTGTTTTAGCAACTGGTTTTGCAGGATATTTAATGGGGTGGATCAATGAAAGAAAATCTAATGGCTCCATCATAACAAGCTGGGGCATACATGGCATTGGTAATCTGTTGGCCTCCTTTATGGCCATGTTTAATGTACTCTAAATGTATTGCCGATTTGCATTTCATCATGTTCGATTGCATAATAAAGCAGAGGAGTGAAAGAAATGCAATTTATCGAGCAAGTTGTAAAAGGATGCTTGATTATCGGTTTAATATTAATGGGAGGGCGTATTATCACTGCCATATGCCATTATTATAATATAGCATTTACGACCTTTTTCGTTGATTATCATGTCGCCTCACTCGCTATACTAATAATAGGTATTATAGGAACAGAGATCCTTAATAGACGAAAAAGGAAGGGACGAGCATAAATGACGGAATGGCCAAAGGGTGTAGCGAAGCCTGCTATACGTGCATTAAATGCGGCAGGATATACACGATTAGAGCAATTGGAAAAGGTTGATTTATCGACGTTAAAAAAATTACACGGGATGGGACCGAAAGCATTAGCGGCCATTGAAGTAGCACTAAATGAAAGTAGGGAGAACTGTGAATAAACTAACATTATTATTACTGGCAATGGTTGTTTATTATATCCTTGTTGTTCTCGTAATTAGCAAGTTATTTATTATTCCCCTCATGAAATTTATGGCGCTTATATTCTTCCTTGGAGCAGGCTTTATTTTTTCTCGAAAAATGCGAAGGAAATTACAATAGGTAGAATTATGAAAATTACATAACTAGCCATATTTTATTTGGTCATATTTATGTTGGCACTATTACTATCACTAGCTGGGGTTCGCCCATCTATTTCACTTGGCATTATTATCCTAATCGCGATTGCAATGATATATAGATATATACATATTGTATTGTGGACTAATAATATGAAATTGGTAGATAAGTTAGTAAAAGATCGCAAGAACCATCTTTTTTTGCCTACCTATATGCAGTTGCTTATGGTATAAAGGAAGACCAGATACACTCATTAGAAACAGCAATTGTAAAGTATAAGCAGCCAGCAATGAAATATAACTGTAAATTTATTAAGGCGATCATGGAAGAGAATTTAGAAGAAGCAAAGGATGCGGCAAATAAAATAAACTGGCTATGCAAAATGTTATATCGCTGCACTTGAAGAACGAACAACAGACATGCGAAGCAATCAGCTCACAAAGCCGTGGATGCAGCCAGCAATTGAAGCGGTTTATGCGCACAAGGTGAAAAATGAAACCGCGTTTGATCAGTATCAGAAAGAAAGCATTGCCTTTGCGCGCGGCGTACAAAAATATGTGTTAATACATACCTACGAACAAATGAAAACGGATCTGTAAAAAATATAAGCTACTTGATGCTATTTGACATCAAGTAGCTTTTTTTTTGTAGATTTGAAATAAAGTATGTTCAATGCGCTCGATTAAAAAATGCCTCTAAGCATTTCGATAATTTGCAAACATAATTTCATCATAATATTTATCAAATTGGGGCATACCCAATTTTTCTGCAATCATAAGCTCAGCCTGCCTGTCATAGTCAACTCTAATAAATTGAATGGCATCGTGTCTTTCATAATGAAAGAGCAAAGAAACCCCTTTAGACAAAACAAATCTAAAGGGGCAAAACGATGCAACTTTTTGATAAACAGATATTTTCATTCTACATTTTCTGTTATTTATCATCCATTAGTACAGCGGACCGTATGCTCTATTTCTCTTTATTCAATAAAACCCCACGCACAATCCCCATTATAAATATTGTACTTAGTACAAATAAAAATACATAAGCATGCCACTGCTGTAAAATGCGATCATGTCCTAATGCAACTGTTAAATCATTGAATAGTGAGTATGTAAAGTATAAGAGTATACTATTTTTGATGAGACAAAAGGTAATGATTCCATTTTGTCGCTGGATATGAGATAAGGTAGGCTTATTTTTACGTAGAGTAGGATAAGCTGCTTTCATCTCTAAGTATTGTAAAAGCAAAAATAGCATTAAGGCAATGAAAGGTAAATAAAAAATGGTGATTTTCGGGCCAAATTGTGCATGTTCACTCTTAAAGCTTTGCAAAACCGGTATAGAAGCGGGGAGCTTATTGTATTGGATTAGTGTTGCCGTAATGCCAGCTAAAAAAATAGTCGCAACAATAAGCGTTAGCGATTTACAAAAGCGTGGTGTAGGTGTTTTTTGTTGTTCTAGCATTTGTTCACCTCATAGTTTAATTAAAAAAGTGCAGTCTGTTATACTGTATCATAAGAATACCACCATGTGTGACATAGAAAGAAGGGTTAGATGGAATACTTGTTGTTTTTACTAATTGGAATCATCGGCAACATCATTGGTACCTTAGTTGGAGGTGGCGGGTTAATAACATTACCGACGATGATGCTAGTAGGGGTACCAGTCCATTCAGCGATCGGTGCGAATAAGGTTTCTAATATGGTCAGTGCCTTTTCAAGCTTTTACACAATTTATAAAAGAAAAGAAATTTTATGGTCAGAAATGCGTTCAGTATTATTTGTTTCCTTAATAGGTGGTACACTTGGAGGTCTGTTTGCATCATTTATGAGCAGTCACACATTAACGTTTATCGCCATCATTTTATTAGGCTTTGCCCTTGTTATGTCCTTTTTAGGTGGGGCTGAATTTGGAGAAAAAGAAAGCTTTACAATGAATCGTAAAAACGGTCCAATCCTTTTAGGGGTTGGTTTTTATGATGGCATGTTCGGCCCTGGTAGCAGTACGTTGGCGCTTTATACATATGCACATGAGAAAATCTCTTATATGAAAGCAGTAGGTTTGTCGCGTGTAGGTGTTTTTGCGATGTGCTCAGGAGCTTCGATTACGTATATTTCCACAGGGAAAATTGATTGGCCGTTGACAATCGTATTAATGATTGGTTCTGTAATCGGTGCACAAATAGGCATTTTCCTTGCCAGAAAGGTTAAAGCAAATCAAGTAAAGCTATTGCTGCGAATTGTAACCATTGTGCTGATCGTACAGCTCGTTTATGATTTTATCTTTATTCAGTAGAAGATTTACCTACGAAGGTGATGAGATAAATAGAGATGTAATTTCTTTTCAGGAAGTATCCAAACATCTACTGAAATAGAGGAACTCAGTCTAAGAACGCCACGTCCTGTGGCAACGACTGAGTGACCAACATCATGCTGGCCCAAAGCCTCCGGCGGATGTCACTTATTTTGAGAGGAACGAATTGTGCGAACACAATTCAAAATCCAGACGCAATTACGCCAAGGCGAAATTGATAAAATAGATTTAAGGAGGCGATATGATGTTTGAAATCACACCTTATCCATCTTTTTCGTGGTCACTATCACGTCATAAAACGTTAACAAGCTGTGCACGGAAATATGGCTATGAATATTATTTTTCTCATAATGGCTGGCTCAGTTACAATGTGGAACCATATCATCAACATGTCTATCGCTTAAAAAAGCTTCAATCGTTGCCGATTTTATTTGGACAAATCGTCCATCATTTAATAGAACAATCGATCAATGATTATTTGCAAACCCGCGAGATTCCGACTGTTGCTGAACTTGTAAATCGTGCACGTGGCCAGCTTAATGCCGCTTTTATCGATTCTACACGACATGTAGATTTATGGAGACATAAGCCTAATAAATTTCATATGATGCAAGAAATTTATTACGAAGGGAAGTTGAATCCTGAACTGGTACAGGACTATAAGGAACGCATGACGGCTGTGTTTGACAACTTTCTTAATAGTGCAACGTTCCAGCAAATTACCGCACAAAAAGGCTCTCTACGAATCGGTGAGCCTGAACAATTTCGTTCCATGAAAATCGAGGGTGTACAAGTTTTTGTCGTAATGGATTTTCATTATTATGATGAGATAGCAGAAAAGTGGATTATTATCGACTGGAAAACAGGGGGAGAGTCCGATGATGATCGCCAACAATTAGCACTCTATGCTTACTATATTCAGCAGAAATATCGCGTATCTCTTGACCAGATTGATGTTTATAATGAATATTTATTAACAGGCAAACGAAAAAAATACGCCTTTACAACATTTGATATGGACAATATTTTACATACGTTTCAGCGAAGTGTGTTAGAAATGAAAAAATATCAGGCGGATATTTTCTCGAATGAACCCGTAGACTTTGAGGAATTCGAGCAAACCCTTGAAAAATGGCACTGTAAAGGGTGTAATTTTAAAGAATTATGTGTGCAGAATTGATTTTGAAAATGGAGCTAGTGACCAACTAGATTAAGTCATCAAAATAGTCACTAGCTTTATTTTTATCTTTACTAGTTAAATGACTAAAACAAGTAAACGCAGCATAAGCTAGCGTTATTTTTTATGTCAAAAAAATGTTAAGAGTCTATTTGATTCCGTTGTAGAATTAAGTATTGAAAGGTGGTAATCAAATGGCAAATACAGCAAATGTTAATGTTATTCATCAAGTAACATTAGATGATGCTAAATTGGAAAAAGAATGGGTTCTATGTCTGCAATGGTGTAAATACAACTATGAAGATGGAGATTCAGCATATGGGTATCGTTTTATTTGGAGACGACCAGATGGTAGTTTACAGCCAGCAAGAGGACAAGCGAGAATTCCGAGTTTTGCTCATATGGAGTATTTAATGGCAAAAGCTAAACTTCAAGGATGGGGGGATCTTACAGATAACAATCCCAAAGTCGATAATAAATAGTTTTATAGTTGAATTAATGAAGCACTCTCAATCGAGGGGGCTTTTTATATGCCTTCCACAATTATCTGTGGAGGGCTTTTATTATGCGGAAAAGGAAGGTGTCAGATGAAAACAGACACATTATATACATCATTTATTGGCGGTGCAATGGCATGGATAGGATACCTAATTGGAGGGATTGACCACTTAAAAAAAGCGTTAGTTATATTCATGACTATCGACTATACACTCGGATTTATTGTTAGTTTAGTCTTCAAGAAAACTGAAAGTAAAAAGATGTTTAAGGGCTTAATCAAAAAGACAGCTATAGTATTGATGGTCATTGCAGCAGTATAACTTGATTCAGCAACAGAGAGTGGAAACTTTATGCGTAATGCAATGATTCTATTTTTGATTGGTATGGAAGGTATAAGTATGATTGAAAATCTAGGGAAGTTAGGCATTAAAGTACCTAAATTCTTAGCAAATGCTTTTACACAATTACAAATGGATAACGATGATAAAAAGGGTGATAAACAATGACTAGCGTAACTAATACATGCAGAGACATTAATGAGCTATTACCACCCTCACAATTAGCTTGTAAGTTATTGTTCCAAGAGGCTACAAAGCAGGCATCAAAAATATCTTCATTACTGAAACATACCGTAGTCAAGAACGACAAAATTACCTATATTCTCAAGGACGTACAAGACCCAGAACAATTGTTACTTGGACATTAAACAGCAATCACAAATCACGCCTAGCATGGGACGTTACTGTTGGCCCTCCACAATCGCTATATGATGTAGCAATACTTAGTCGAATAGGAGCTATTGCACGTAAGCTAGGCATTACATGGGACGGTGATTGGGTAGAGAGCATTGACCGACCTCATTTTGAAGTTAAATCAAATTGGGTTATTCCTAGAGGTTATAAACTTGAAGGACAAGTAATCGTTCCAATTAGTAGCGCAATAAAAGTTCAATTAATTGTGGAAGACAATAAGCCAAAACCAGCTGAAAAGGATGATGATACAATGCAATTCACAAACGCGCCAACTAAAGCAGCAGTACGTGATTATATGAAACAAGCTGTTGATAAAAAGCTGATTGATAAAATGTGGTTAGATAAATTTGATAAAGGTGAGATGACAAATAGTGATTATGAAGGTTTGAAACTTATCATTGCACAGCGTAGTAACTAAAATGTCAAGACCAAGATAGCTTAATTGATATGCTCCCTATTAAGTAGACAGATTAAAAAATAAAATCTGTTTATCTAAGGGGAGTATTTTTTATGGGGCGAAGCAAACATCCACTCGAGTTAAAACTACATATCCTTCAATTGTTCGAAGAA
>NZ_JBWHYQ010000021.1:0-101173 GCF_056322905.1 Lysinibacillus sp. G1-3 | reverse complement strand
TTTAAAATGCATAAAGGAGTCCTCCTTGTTTGATGATGGGTCAATGGTCGTTGACACTCATGCATCATACTAGAGGGCTCCTTTTCTTTCAAGACCTCGAACATCCTTCAAACAGGAATGCTGCTCCTTTCGTTGAAGAAGAAAAAGATGGAAGCTCTATGGAATTCCATCTTTAAGTAAAGCCACCGTTAATTTAAGAAGAACAGTGACGCTTATTAAACAATCGCGCCCAATCGTTGAAACTGATTAAATCCCATAAACCATCTGTTAATAATCTCTCTTACTTATACCTATTTAATATTTCTTCTGGAATATGACAATAATCATCTGGACATCTAGCTAACCTATCTTGATGTTCTTCTGCACTTCTCATATAGTTTGTAAGAGGTAATACTTCAACAACTATAAGGTTGTAATCATTTCTCTCATTAAGAAACGCCTTCGCCTCTTTTAAGTGTTCAGGCTTTTCACTATATACTCCTGTTCTGTATTTCACGCCAACATCCTGTCCTTGTTTATTCAAACTGTATGGGTCAATGATTTCAAAAAAATACCCCATTAACTCTCTGATTGTTACAACTGTCGGATCAAATTCTGTTTTTACACATTCGGCGTACCCATCATAATCACCCTCAAGTGTATGACTTGTTCCATTAGCCCTTCCTGCTTCCGTAAACTTAACTCCAGGTAAAGTTTTTATAAAAGCTTGTACTCCCCATAAACATCCACCTGCAAAATATACTATTTCCATATTGACTCTCCTCTTTGTTTAAAAAATATAAAAATTCATTCCAAGTAAATAGGAGGAAAAAATGTAGTTACTAGGTCTACTAATGACAAATTTCATTATTCCATATTATGGACCGAACCTGTACCGTTAGTTCAATTAAGAAAAAAAGAGCTGCATATGCAACTCAATGACCTTTAATTAACACAACGTTAGTCCAACAAGCACATTCACTTATCTTTCTCTACTGACTCATTTATCAACCGACTATGTATTCTCTGCAAGGCCATCTACTCCTTTATTAATAGCTTTCCATAGGGGTGTGCCTTAAAATTGTTCATACGGATGTGACATACCACTGTATATCTCCAAAGGCTTTTGTAGCTTGTCCAATTAAAGCACAACCTTAGTTGAAGAACGGAGCTATAAATAGCATTAGAATCGAACATAAAATTAGAGAATTACTAACTTCTTTTGGAAGCTTTTCTTTTCCTGGCCCTTTATAAAATCCGGAAAATTGAAATTTATTTCTATATAACACAAAAAATAAAATAAAAATTGAAATACCAACTAACCAGCCACCATTGGTATTATCTACATTTATCCCTAAATTCGTATAGATTAATTTCACCAAAGCTCCCATCATACTACCCAGAACTAAGAAAATTACAATTATCCGAATTAATTCTAAAAATAATCTAATCATAATTCAAGTTCCCTTCGATTTATTTATATTAAAAGTTCTTTGTATACAGGAAATCCTAACTTTCTGCGTCGTTCTTCACAATCTTTATAGTCATATTAACATAAATGCCTAATAAAGAATTGAGCTACAAGGAGATACCATAATCATAAAAAACGTCTAAAAGTTAATGGATTTAATCCCTTTAACTTATCGTTTAGTTTAGAAGCCAAAGAAAAGAATATAAAAGAAGTGGAGTTACTATCAATACGATAGTAACTCCACATAGCTTGTTGATGAAGTTATTTCCAATTAAAACCCTTTTTCGCTAAGAAATCTTTAATATGAGGACGGCGCTGTTCAATTAAGAAATCAGCCATTTGCTTTGTCCAGTTATCAATTTTTCGATTGGATGAGCGATTATTATAGTATGCTTCCATTGTGTCGTTGTACGCTGGTAAAAGTTCCTCATATTTTTCTGTATTGTATTCATTTTCATGTAATACTGCTGCAACAGGTAAACGAGGTTTTACTTCATTGCGACGTGCAGGAACCCCGATTGTTAAGCCGAATAGTGGGAAAACATAGTCAGGTAGATTGAATAATTCGCTTATTTCCTCTAGCTTATTACGCACTCCACCGATGTAACAAATTCCATATCCCATAGATTCTGCAGCAACAACGAAGTTTTGCGCGAATAATGATACATCGGCCACTCCAACAAGTACATTTTCTGCGGAATCAGCGACGATGTCTACACCTTCTAATTTGCCTGCTGATTGAAGACGTTTGAAATCTACACAAAAGACAAAGGCACCGCCTGAAGTTTCGTATTGACGAGGATTACCAGAGAGTAACCCTAGTTTTTCTTTTTTCTCCTCATCAGTGACCCAAAGAACACTATAAGCTTGTACAAAATGTGATGTAGCAGCCATTTGTGCAGTAGCAATTAATTCTTCAATAATTTCCTTCGAAATCGGATTTCCATCATAAATACGAACCGAAGAGTGGTTGCGTAATAATTCTTTAACCATCAAAAAAATCCCCTTTTCCCTTTTATATATCAAGAGCATATCACGCTTTTTCGTCAAAATCGAATTTTTTTCATGTTGAAATTATTTTTAAATAATTTGCAGATGCATAAAATTTCTCGTAAAATAAAATATTTTGTTAGTTATAGATTAAAAATTCTAAATAGTTTAAAATTATGTGTGGGCGGTTCATTTGGTTGGATTTCTAATAAATGGATGACTATACCAAAATGAGTAAACCGGATAATCTAGTTGAACAAAATAAAGTCGGATGGAGGAATAGGGGATGGAAGAAAAGTTGGCGAAAAAGCTTCGTAATGAACAGCTACGGAGCAAGGTAGTAACAGCAGATGAAGCAGCGTCTTGGATTAAGGATGGTATGGTTCTTGGGATGAGTGGATTTACTCGTGCTGGTGACGTTAAAGTGGTACCGCTTGCGCTTGTGGAAAAAGCTAAAAAGGAGAACTTCAAGGTAGATGTATATACAGGTGCATCACTAGGCCCAGAAGTCGACCAATACTTAGCAGAAGCTGGCGTTATTCGTAAACGTGGACCTTTCCAAGCAGATGCTGGCATTCGTAACAAAATCAACAGTGGTGACATCACATTCGTTGATGCGCATCTATCACATAATGCGGAGTTAGTACGTCAAGGTATTATCGGTCCCATTGACTTTGCGATTATTGAAGCAGCTGCTATTACAGAAGACGGCTTACTAATTCCTACAACTTCAGTTGGTAACTCTCCGATTTTTGTGCAAGAGGCAGACCAAATAATTATTGAGTTGAACGTAGCTCAGCTTGATGAATTAGAAGGTGTCCATGATATTTTTGTACCAGGACTACAGGGGCAACGTGATCCAATTCCATTGCAAAATGTATCTGATCGGCTTGGCACAATTGGTATACCACTAGATTTAAATAAAGTAAAAGGCATTGTAATTTCAGATATTTTAGATGCGCCATCAACGATTGTCCCTGCGGATGAAGAGACAGATATTATGGCTAATCATTTATTAAATTTCCTACGTGAAGAAATTAAAGTAGGGCGTTTAACAACAAGCTTAAGGCCTATTCAATCGGGTGTAGGCTCAGTAGCAAATGCCGTTTTATTAGGTTTTAAAGATTCTGAGTTTGAGAACTTAGAAGTATATTCAGAAGTATTGCAAGACGCGGTATTCGAATTAATTGATGCCGGAAAGGTAAACTTCGCATCTGCTACTTCAATTACACTTTCCGAGGAAGTTGGAAATAGAGTTTATGGTAATTTTGAAAAATATACAGATAAACTAGTATTACGTCCGCAAGAGATTTCTAACCAACCAGAAATTATTCGCCGACTCGGGTTGATTTCTGTTAATACGGCATTAGAAGTAGATATTTACGGGAATGTGAATTCTACACATGTTTCTGGTACAAAAATGATGAATGGAATCGGCGGTTCTGGAGACTTTGCGCGTAATGCAAGATTAGGTATTTTTGTCACAAAATCTTATGCAAAAGGCGGAAATATTTCTAGTATCGTTCCAATGGTGTCGCATGTAGACCATACAGAGCATGATGTAGACGTCATCGTAACAGAGCGGGGAGTAGCAGACTTACGTGGGCTTGCTCCAAGAGAGAGGGTTGGACTCATTATCGATAACTGTGCACACCCGGAGTATCGTGAGCAGCTATGGAAGTATTTTAATGATGCCAATGAAGCAACAGGTGGACATCATACGCCACATGTTTTAGAAAAAGCGCTCTCATGGCATGTGAATTACGCAAAAAATGGCACGATGAAGAACCCAGCTTTATCGAAATAATAAATTGAAAAAGCCTTGAAGGATAGTTTATTTGTTCCTTCAAGGCTTTTCATTGTTAATAATGTTGTCCCGAAAGTTTAGGTAGCTCTACGAAGTGATCGGTTAAGCCCGTAAATTGATCAGGTAGCCCTGTTAAGTGATCGGGTAGGCCTATAAAGTGATCGGGTATCCCCGTAAAGTGATCAGGTAAGGCTGTAAAGTGATCGGGTAGGCCCGTAAAGTGATCAGGTAGCCCCTCGAAGTGATCAGGTGTCCAAAGAAAACCCTAGCTGCTTCTTACAATAATCCAATCCATTTCCAATATGTTGCGGAGAATAAAAGAACTAGGATGTATCCGATGATCGTTAATGGAATACCAGACTTTAAGAAATCTTTTGTTGTAAAGGCTCCTGTACCATAGGCAAGCATATTTTGTGGTGCACTAATAGGTAAGAGGAAGCCGAAGCTAATAACGAATTGTTGCACGATAACGAAACCAACCTGATCGACATTAGTCGTTAATGTTGAAGCTAAAACGATAAATACTGGTATAAGCGCAGATGCTAAGCTTGTTGCGCTCGCAAAGCCTAAGTGAATAAGAATATTGAATAAAGTGACAAGGGCAATGGTTGCAAGAATTGGCATAGAATCTAAACCGAGTGAACCGAATACTTTATCAGATAACCAAGATGCACCTTTAGTATTAAGCAAGACTGTTCCTAACATAATTCCTACTGCAAAGACGATAATTGTACCCCAAGGAATATGCGGTTCAACTTGTTTCCACGTATAGACCCCGATTTTGGGCATTAATAAAATGGCAATTGCAACGATTGTGACCGTTGTCGTATCGAATGGGTGGAGTTTGCCCTCAGCAGCCCAGAAAAATAGTAAAACGACAGATGTTATGATTAATCGAATTTCGGGAGCTTTTAGTGGGCCAAGTTCCGCAAGTTGTTTTTTGATTACTTCTCGGCCACCTTCGATATTGCTTGTTTCAGGCTTAATTAGTGTAATCATAATGAAAAATAGAGCTACTGACATGATGATGGAGAAGGGAGCCGCGTAAAGCAACCAAGCACCCCATGAAATATCCACACCAAATTGTTCTTTAATGAAATTTAAAGCGACCATATTTTGAGCTGCTGCCGTTTTAATACCGATATTCCAAATGGAGACAGCTTGCACAGAGGTAATGACAAGTAAAGCAGCAAGTCGACTATCGCGTGGTAAACCAAATGCCGCTACCATTCCGAGTAGAATTGGTACAACTGCGCCTGCACGTGCAGTAGCAGAAGGGACGAAGAATGCGAGTGCAATAGATACTAAAATAGCACCGAAGACAATGGCTTTCGTTTTTGTCCCTACTAGTGAAAGAATCCATAGTGCAAGACGTTTATGTAAATTGGTAATTTGCATGGCTGCCGCTAAGAAAAGAGCTGCGGCTACTAGTGCAACTGCTGAATTACTAAATCCGCTTAATGCTAATTTTAATGCATCTGATGTTCCTAGCTCTCTCGTTGGATCTTCCATTGACGGAGCTAATCCTAGTAAAACTGTAACTAGAGCAATAATCATGGCAGAGCTAACGGGATAGGATACTGCTTCTGTAACCCATAGGATGACCGCGAAAGCTAAAATAGCCAAAGCCCGTTGTCCAGCTACAGGTAAATCGCCGTTGTTCGGTAAAAAAGTTATGATGATTAGGGATGCGAAGGCTAATGCAATCCAGAGTGGCTTTAAATTACGTTTCGGTTTTGCTTGTTCAGAAGTAGACATACTTTCTCATCCTTTCTAGCATTTTCTATAACATCGACTAGTAAAATGCTTTATTAAGAAAGTAAATTGTCTATTTATTGTAAAAAAAGCTAGTGTGTTCAAATGCGCTCTAGTTATAGCGATAATGGGCAGTTACGAGAAAATCCGCGGTCATAGAAAAGACAAAAATATCCAAAAGATATTAGTTTTTCTTCTTGAATGCAGAGGTAACTTTAGGCTCAGTTCCTAGCATCAATCGTTTAATATTTTCGATATGCAAAATGATGGCTATACTAAAAAGAAATAAGGCTATAAACGTTGGGCCGACCCCAGGAATCCATAAATATGTGGCTGTACAAAAAACGAGATAAAATTCAAGTACACCGACAATTAAAAAGCTCGTCACGAAAGAAAAAATAACAAATAAAATGAGTGCAAATAAGCCAACTTTCCAATCAATCGCGAGTAATATCCCAATAATTGAAGCAGTTCCTTTGCCGCCATTGAAGCCCATATAAAATGGGAAATTATGACCTAGAATGACACCGGCTGCTACGATATAGATAAAGAGCCAAACTTGTACTTCAGTTAATTGTGTTATATCAGCAAGATAGACATGTGCACCGATTATAGCTGCAACACCTTTACCGATATCGATAAGTCCGACTAATATGCCGTATTTCCATCCAAGGGAAAGCGTGGCATTAGAGGCACCTGCATTACCAAAACCAGTCTTTTTTAAATCTACCCCAGATAAAAACTGAGCAACTTTAGAGCCATGAATGCAGCCAATCAAATAACCAACAAGAAGAAAAATGATAATGGCTTTTAACATTAAAGTCCTCCTTTCTAAATAATAAGCTCATCAATAAAAGCTAGGGATGTCATTTTAAAACGTGCCATTGTATATAAGTTGATTTCCGTTCCGACTGGACGCCCCCAGGAAAGCGCCCAGTTGGAACGGAAATCAACCCCAAGTTTTGATGATAAATCATTTATCATTAAAATAATGTATGCGTTCGTAATACGTAAAAAAGCAGACAGAAGTTTCGGAAAAAATAAAATTTTAGTGTTGACAGAGAAAATGTCTATGTTTATACTTTGTAACAACGATGGAAATTGAATCACATACTCTTATCAAGAGCGGCGGAGGGATAGGCCCTATGATGCCCGGCAACCAGTAAGTGACGAGCTTGCTAAGGTGCTAATTCCTACAGATTCTTACTTGGATCTGGCAGATAAGGGGAGGAAAACTTGCAACCGCAACCCTCTTCTTAGCTGAAGAGGGTTTTTGTTTTCTACTTAAAAAATCCTCCTCATCTCCGGTGCCATCGTAAAAAAATAACCATATGGAGGTATACAATGACAAATTTTAAACCAGAAACATTGCTGTTACACGGTGGCCAAGAGCCAGACCCGGTAACAGGATCTCGTACAGTACCCGTATATCGCTCAACGGCATTTGTTTTTAAAGACACTGCTCATGCGCAACGTCTTTTTGCCTTAGAGGAAGCTGGCAATATTTACACACGAATTACAAACCCAACTGTAGATGTTTTTGAAAAACGCGTCGCTTTATTAGAAGGCGGTACAGCAGCGGTAGCACTTTCATCTGGTGCAGCAGCTATTGCATTTTCAATTTTAAATCTAGCAGGGGCAGGTGATGAAATTGTTGCAGGTAGCTCTTTGTACGGAGGTACTTATAATTTATTCGCCAACACACTACCAAACTACGGTATTAAAACAATTTTTGTAGACGAAACAAATCCAGAAAATTTCCGAGCAGCTATTACAGATAAAACAAAAGCGGTGTTCGCTGAAATTTACGGTAACCCAAGTTTAAAAGTGCTAGACATCGAAGCAGTAGCGAATGTAGCACATGAAAACGGCTTACCATTAATTATTGATAGCACATTTGCTTCACCATATGGCTCTACACCAATTGATTTCGGTGCAGATATCGTTGTTCATTCCGCAACAAAATGGATTGGCGGCCATGGTACAACTTTAGGTGGCGTTGTTGTAGATGCAGGGAAGTTTGATTGGACTCGTGGACGCTTCCCAGGCTTTACAGAGCCAGATGCTTCTTATCACGGTTTGCGTTATGGTATTGACACAGCAGCGGCTGCATTTGCCACAAAACTGCGAGTGCAATTACTACGCGACTTTGGACCAACATTAAGTGCAGATGCAGCATTTAATTTATTACAAGGTTTAGAAACGCTTCATTTGCGTATTCCTAAACACAATGAAAATGCATTAGCGGTAGCTGAATATTTACGAAACCACCCATCTGTGGAATATGTAAATTACAATGGCTTAGAAGATTTCCCTACTCATGAGTTAGCTAAAAAGTATTTGAGAAATGGCTTCGGATCCGTGCTTACATTTGGTATTAAAGGTGGGCGTGAAGCAGGGCGTAAATTAATCGATAGTGTGAAATTATTCTCGCACGTAGCAAATGTAGGGGATGCGAAATCATTAATTATCCATCCAGCATCTACTACACATCAGCAACTATCAGCTGAGGAGCTAATCCAAACTGGCGTAACCGAGTCGCTCATTCGCTTATCCATCGGTTTAGAGGCAGTAGAGGACATTATTGCAGATTTAGAACAAGCTATTGAACAAGTAACAGCTATCCAGCAACAAGTAGAAGCCTAAATACTAAAAGACATTGACTAATGTTGTAGCGTTTACGTATTTTCCCATTCGATAGGCCTCATTTGGTAATGCGTAAAACGTTGCTACATCATCCGCTTGCCTCATTCGGTAAAGGTAACTGAAAATCTTTAAAAATAATACCTAGTAATTTGATAAGTATTGTTGACTTGTTTAATTCCTTGTTTTATACTAGGAAATAAGAAAAGCGTTCGACATTTAGTTTTCATAAGTGCTCCCCCACTTTTGAAATATATGAAGCGGAGTAGTTGCTAAGTCAGTAACTACTCTTATCTACCAATACTGATGATAAAGGAGTGTTTTAAATGGGAAATGTGTATAGTGCGCAAAACATTGCATCTTATCTTATTTATGAGTTAAATGAAGGTCATGTTTTTGTGAACAACATGTCCATTCAAAACATACTTGCATCAGTTGAGAGTAAATGGCAAGAGAACTTCGGACATTCAGCTTTTAAGGAAATTGTTTATGTCAAAGAAGAAGGCTATACAGTAAAAGAAGTTTTTGAAGCTTATGAAGGCTATGGAGCAAGTCATATCTCTCTACCAGCAACAGAGTATTACTTAAAATACGGCACGTTCCAATTAGTTGAACGTACGTATGCAATACCAAATTTTACGCTAGAGGAAATAAGACTGGTGCAACAAGCGTTAACACAATATCGTTATAAATTACTAGCAAAAGCTAGTTAAATCCCTCATATAATTATGCTCATTCTCTGCTGCTACAGAGAATGAGTTTTTTAATTAGATGTTGGAAGATATACTATTATAATTGAAAAAATTTTTATTAATATATTTCAAAAGAACAATTTTTATAAATGTATTTACATAAATATAATAGAAGAAAGACAATTATTTTTGGCTCATTACAAAAGCTGTGGATGACATTTGTTAAAATTAATACCAAGTATAAGTTGATTGGAGTGGAGGTTGGGCGCCCCCCAGGAAATCAACCCCACACAATTGTGATGATCCTTAGTTTTTATAAGAATCGTCAATATTTCTTCAATATTTTATAGATCAAGTGAAAAATCATATAATAAAAGGAATGAAAACGATTTCCTTTGCACTTCTAGGAGAAACAAATGTCCATCCTAGAAAGATTTTTCTTGTGAAATGTATGTATTTACGATACAATTTTCAATAAGTTAAATTTTGAATTATTTGAATTTGTGTGTTTCACAGACTGTATCTTCATTCAGAATATTTTTGTAGTGAGAGTGAAACACAATGACTAAATATCTGTCTGAAGACGAAGTGTTAAACACGGCAAACTGACCTGCTTTGTAAAGTCAGCGAACAATTCAAAATCTGTACGAATTAAGCTGAGACGAAATAAATATAATGAAACTGCGGAATGTAAGTTGGAGGGAATAACAGAAATGGCAACTATAAAGGCAGCTATATTAGGATTTGGAACGGTAGGTCAAGGAATTTACCATATATTAAACGAAAAGCGTGAAGAGCTTAAAAATAAATTAGGCATTGAGCTAGAAGTAGCAAAAATTTTAGTGACAGACGCCAGCCGTGAACGCGTACCAGGGACAGCACATTTAATGACAACTAGTATGGATGAAGTTTTAGCTGAACCAGGTATGCAGGTTGTTTTTGAGGCAATCGTGAATGAGGAGCCAGCATTTACTTACTTAAAGCGCGCTGTTGAACATAAATGTCATGTTATCACAGCTAATAAAGTAATGTTTGCAAAGCGAGGCTTAGAGCTACAGGACCTTGCAAAAGCAAACGGTGTATTTGTGGGCTTTGAGGCAACAACGGCTGGTGGTGTACCAGTTATTAAAACGATGAAAAACATTTTGCTTGTCAATGATGTTAGTCGTATTCAAGGTGTTTTAAATGGGACATCCAACTATATTTTAACGAAAATGCGTTCACAAGGCTGGTCGTTCGAAACTGCTTTAAAAGAGGCGCAAAATTTAGGCTATGCAGAGGCAGATCCATATAATGATATTTCTGGGCAGGACGCCTTTAAAAAATTAATGATTTTAAGTGCTTTAGCATTTGGTGAACAACCAGACTGGGCTGACGTCGAAGTAGTAGGTATTGATAGTATTTCGGCAGAGGAAGTAAAAGAAGCATGCGAAAAAGGCTTGCGTTACCGCCACGTTGCAGAGGTTGAGAAACTAGCGGATGGTAAAGTGGTCGCAAAGGTTGGCCCGCAATTAGTAGATAAAGAACATCCACTTTACCCCGTTGATGACGTCAATAATGCTGTGGCATTAGATACAAATTATATTGGCACTTTAACGCTAGTTGGACCTGGAGCAGGTATGTATCCAACAGCTAGTGTAATGGTAGAAGATTATGCCGAAATTATCGGTAAAAGAGCCGGGTTTGTCGTAACAATATAATAGATATGCCTATCATTCAACAATGCTCAACTTGTTTGAATGATAGGCATTTTTTTAATCCTCATCTTTAACATCAATATCCTCTGGAATAGGAGTATTCCGCCAAATTTCAATTTCCTCTTTAATACGATCTAGCTGCTCAAAATAAGTACTAAACTGCCCACTATTAATCAGTATTTGGTCCCCATCGTATACTGAACGAATACGGCCCTCGTAAACTAAGCGAAGTATTTGATCTTCTGGCATACTAAGGTCGATGGCTGTTTCTTCAATTGTTTTATACATAATTTCGCTCCTTTTGTTGTTTATATTATAACCTCCCGTTAAAAGAAAGCCTACTGTAGGTTAATAAATGAAAGAAAAAGGAAAATGGTAATTGTTTACTTTTTGATAAATCTGTATTATTAATGTTAATGGGCTGTGGGGACTAGTATTAACAATGTCTTTTTTTCTAATTAATTCGTCTAACAGGTACAACTATTATTTTTTATTGGGGGACAACCTTAGTTGATCCAAGCGACTAATCAAACGCCCCAACCGGAACGGAAAACAACTCACAAATTTGGTAATGAGATTCATTAAAATCTTAAGAATTTCTTCATTTTTATAATAACTGGTTTTTAAGATTTAAAAGGTACACTATTTATTGAGAGCGAGGTGTATATCATGACGAAACTAACAGTTCTTGTTACAGACGATGATCAAGATATTCGTGATGGTATTGAAATCTATTTAAAAAATGAAGGCTACAATGTTATTAAAGCTGCTGACGGCTTAGAGGCAATTGAAAAATTAGAAAACAATGAAGTACATTTAATTATTTTAGATATTATGATGCCGAATATGGATGGAATTACAGCGACGTTTAAAATTAGGGAAGAGCGCAATATTCCAATTATTATGCTTAGTGCAAAGGCAGAGGATGGCGACAAAATTCATGGTCTATCTGTAGGCGCAGATGATTACGTTACAAAGCCTTTTCATCCGTTAGAGCTATTGGCTCGTGTGAAATCTCAACTGCGACGTTATGTACAACTTGGGACGTACAATGAAGGAGCGGCAAAGGTGGAAATCGACGGTCTTGTATTAGATGAAGATGCAAAGGAAGTCAATTTAGAAGGCGAACCTGTTCGATTAACGCCAATCGAATATAAAATTACGGAATTACTAATGAAAAATGCAGGACGTGTATTTTCGATAGGAGAGATTTATGAACGTGTATGGAATGAGGAAGCGTACAATGCAGAAAATATTGTGGCTGTACACATTCGAAAAATACGTGAAAAAATCGAAGCAGATCCGAAAAATCCACGTTATTTAAAGGTGGTGTGGGGCGTTGGCTATAAAATGGAAAAATAAAGTAGAGCAGTATGTTACAATTGCAGGGTTTGTAGCAGGGGTTATTGGACTTATTTATTTTGGCGTGTATGCGTATCAGATAGTAACTGCCCACTCTCCGGGGATGTTACAATTGCTCGAGAGAATTTTTTAGAGAGGAGTTAAAAATATGGTGAAAAATTGGAAACCTCTTCTCGCTCTTATATGTTTAATCTGGGTGATATTCGGTATTGTCACGTTCTCAAAAGTGGGGTATCGATATATTGGAAAGTCTTATTTTCAATCTGAAAATTTACAACCTCAACTTGATAATTTCCAGTCGGAATTAGGACCATTAGTGTTAAATGTACCAACAGCTGAAGATTTAAAAAGTAAAATTGTGGTGACACAAAGCGAAATCGAGGAACACCGTAATCGCTATGGAACATTAGGAGAACAGATAGGTAATATTAAAGCCCAATATGAGGCGCGCATTCAAGAAGCTGCTAATGTCAATGCAACGGATTTAAAAACAAAGCTTGAAAAAGAGCGAGAAGCCAAAATTAAAGATATTACAACTAATTTTGGGGATGATGAGCATGTCCGCAAAAAAATTCTCACTCAAAAGGAAGCGCTTGTTGATAAATATATAAATGCTGTACAAGAAGAAGCAAAGAGTTTTGTGAAGACTAATAATCACTGGTCTTATGAATTAACGAACATTGACTCAGGTCAAACATTTACCTCGGGTAATGTTTCAGACAGTAGTGCTTTCAAAATAAAGTATACGGACCAACATCCATTAACGACTTCAAATATTAGTAGTGGTTATTTAAACGCGATTTTTTATCAAACTGATACTGTCATGGATACAGAGGATCTTAGTGAAACCTTTGATTACACTGGCATAATATCCATCTCAAAAAAATCAGCCCAAGCAGAACAAATCATGGTGGGATATAACAATTTTATAACCCATCAATACATTTTCTTCTTTATATGGTTAACGAGTATTGTGGCAGCTATTTTTGCATGGAAAGGACGCAAAGAAGTACTGCCGATGATACAAGCTTTAAAGGGAAAAGAAGCTTTGGCAAAGATGAGAATTGATTACCCAATCGGATTATTATTAATAAGCGCATTTGTATATTTGATAGCAACTCAAATTGCTTATCGATCGATTGTAGGTTATATGGATCCAGATAATTATATAAGCTATGTAACGGATATGTTGCTGAAAATTGGTATCTTATTCATTGTTGCTATACTGTTCTTTGTACAGCTAATTTGGTTGTATGATCGAGTGAACACAGTACAGAAATTAGAGGAGAATTTAAAAGCTAGTTATTTATGGTCTCTAGGTGAATCCATTACAGATTTATTTTTAAATCGTTCCATTGCATTACATACCATTGTGATGATAGGGGCAGCATTTTTTGGTGGTGGAAGTCTTGTTGCATTTTTGCTAAGTGGCGATGGATTCCCTTTTCTAGTATTAGGCATCTGTGCAATGATCGGTATTCCAGCCATGATTCTTTTCCTTTCGAGAATGGGCTATTTAAACCGAATTATGAAGGACACAAAAGATATGGCAGAAGGGCGTTTAAATCGCGATGTCAAGGTAATGGGCAAATCACCACTCGCGGGGCATGCAGAAAATCTTAATCATTTAAGAGAAGGCGTACGCACATCTATGCATGAGCAGGCAAAAAGTGAGCGTTTAAAATCAGAGCTTATTACGAATGTTAGTCACGACTTACGCACGCCGCTAACATCCATTATTACGTATACAGATTTACTGAAAAATCCTGATATTACAGAGGAAGAACGTAAGCAATACATTCATATCCTTGATAAAAAATCAGAACGTCTAAAATTACTGATTGAAGATCTTTTTGAAGTATCTAAAATGGCGAGTGGTAATATGGAGCTTCATCGCAGTCGAGTCGATTTAACCCAGCTTGTACAGCAGGCGGTAGGGGAGCATGAGGAAGATTTAGCTCAGGCGCATTTAGATTTACGCATGACAAAACCACATGAGCCAATCTACGCGTATGTGGATGGGCAAAAATGGTGGAGACTAATCGATAATTTAATCGTTAATGTATTGAAATATGCATTAGAAGGCACAAGAGTTTATGTAACATTAAAACGTACAGCAGAAGGTGATGCTGAATTCACGGTGAAAAATGTTGCAAAATACGAAATTAGCGAGAATGCCGATGAGTTATTCGAACGCTTTAAGCGAGCGGATGCCTCACGCCATACAGAAGGCTCAGGACTAGGCCTAGCCATCGCACAATCCATTGTAGATTTGCATGGTGCTCGCATGAGTATAGAAGTAGATGGAGATTTATTTAAAGTAATCGTTCGAATTCCAACAGCATAAACCAAAAAACAGCGGCAATCATTTTGCCGCTGTTTTTGTTATGACGGTTTTATCCGTCGATAAGGCACTAAGTTCCGTCGCTAAGGTGTATTAGACCGTCGCTAGGATAGATACATCCGTCGTTAAGGCTTATCATACTGTCGCTTTGAGGAGCTATCCATGGAATTTACGTTTCTATCCACGTTTTTGGGTGTTCTATCCATGGAATTGACGTTTCTATCCACGTTTTTGAGCGTTCTATCCGTCACTCCGGCTTTTCGTTCCATCGCTTCGGAGCATTCATCCGTCGTTACGCCCATCTATCAATCTATCCGTCGCCCCGGCTCGTCGCTTTAAATTTTGCCAATTCTTTAGCACTACACTTTCAACCTACACACCATTTATGCCGGAGTTTTATATTATCAAAGCGAAGCGGCTCACAGGACGCCCCAGTCTAAACGAAAACCAACCCCACTGCCGAAGAGCCACATACACACACCAATCACACAGTTATAACCCTAAATTCTTAGCAATAATTACTTTCATAACTTCGTTGGTACCTGCATAGATGGACATGACGGGAATGTCTCGATATCTTCTAGCAATCTTGTATTCTTCCATGTAACCGTAGCCACCGTGTAACTGCATACATTGGACAGCGAGCTCACGGGCATTTTCCGTTATCCAGTATTTTGCCATTGAAACTTTTGTTACAACGTCATTTCCTGCGATATGTTCTTCTATTAAAGATTCTAAAAATGATTTGCCGAGTTCAATTTTTGTTGCCATTTCGGCTATTTTGAATTGCGTATTTTGGAAGTCGCTAATTGATTTTCCGAAAGCTTCACGTGATTTTACATAATCAATTGTTAAAGCAAGCATATCCTCAGCGGCCGTTTGTGCGGCGATGGCAACTGCTAATCGCTCTTGTTGTAGCTTTTCCATCATATAGATAAATCCTTTACCTTCTTCACCAAGGAGATTCTCTACAGAGACGCGACAATCCTCGAAATATAGCTCGGCTGTGTCTTGGGCGTGCATGCCAACTTTTTCGAGCTTGCGACCTTTCGTGAAGCCTGGTGTCCCATCCTCAATGACAAGGAGGCTAATGCCACGATGTTTTTTTTCTGCCTGAGGATTTGTTTTTACAGCAACGACTGCTAAATTTGTATGAATACCATTTGTAATAAATGTTTTTTGCCCGTTAACGATATAGTGATCGCCATCCCGAACGGCAGTTGTTTGGATATTTGCCAAATCTGAACCTGTACCTGGCTCTGTCATAGCAATAGCTGTAATATTTTCGCCTGTAACGCATTTTGGTAGCCAGCGTGATTTTTGCTCATTTGAGCCGTATGCTTCGATATAGGGCACGACGATATCGTTATGCAGACCAACGCCGATAAGGCTTGAACCTACACGCTCTAACTCTTCTTGAATAATAACGCCAAAACTAAAATCGAGCCCGAGACCGCCATATTGCTCTTCTACTTGAGGGCATAGATAGCCCATTTCCCCAAGTTTTCGCCAAAACTCAAGTGGAATAAGATGATCTTTTTCCCATTGTGGATAATGTGGCTCGGCTTCCTCTGCTAAAAACTTACGTAAAGTTTTACGGAATAGCTCATGCTCTGTTGATTCGAATTTATATTTTGTCATATGAACAGCACCCCTTTTTTGCTCGTACATGCATAAATTTCCTCTTGCTACTACAATGTTACCTAAATATTCAGAAAAATTAAAGTGTATTATTTATAGCTGTTTAAGTTTCCTAGATGACAATATTGTCACTTTCCTAATTAGATTGTCATGTAAATCATACGATTAAATTATATAGAAGATGTACACTTGCTATATTGATAGTTGCCCTTTATCCTTACTTTCTAGAAGAGAATGCTATAATCAACTAAGATTATATGAAAGTAGGGAACTAAATTATGCCTAAAGTAATTGGTGGAATTCTTTTAATAAGTATATATAGTGCACTAACTTTTTACTTAGGGTGGGGATTAAAACAGTGGCTTGTGGCGATGGGGTGGTTCCGCTATCCAATTTTATATTGGTTAGTGCTGTATATCATTGCGTTTAGTATTATCATTAGCAGATTGCATGAGTCTTTACGAGTGTTTTCAATCATCAGTAATTACTGGATGTTTATTTTTGAATATGGATTATTGCTTTGCTTAGTAGCACACTTGATTATTTGGCTAAGTCCCTTTAACAGTGTAAAGATAGTTGGTAGTATAGCGATTACTATATTGTTTGTACTAGGTGTTGTGGGCACTTATTTAGCGTATTCACCTGTTGTCCGTCATTTAGACATAACGATGGATAAAAAGAGTAGTGAATTAGAATCGATGAGGGTTGTAGTTGCATCAGATTTTCATTTAGGAGTTCTATCAAATAAAAGTCATTTACAGCGCTTTGTTACTTTATCGAATGAAGCAAAGCCGGATATCGTCTTTTTAGCTGGAGATATTGTGGATGATGATCCTAAATGGTTTGTTAAAGAGGGAATGGCAGATGTGATGAAGCAATTATCATCTACATATGGCGTGTATGGTGTACTTGGCAATCACGAGTATTATGGCAAGAAAATTCCTGAGTTTATTGATGAGATGGAAAACGCAAATGTAAAAATTTTGTGTGATGAAACTATTAGAATCGATAATGTGTTAGTATTAACGGGTCAAGAAGATATTACAAACAAGGATAGAAAACAACTAGATGCATTGAAGACAACTGATGACTTACCTTGGTTTGTCATGAATCATACCCCGAATGATTTAAGTACGCCTGCAAAACTAGGCGTAGACTTCCATATGTCAGGTCATACACATAAAGGTCAACTATGGCCTAATCAGTATATTACTGCTCGTGTATTTGAGCTTGATTATGGTTATAAGTTGAGGGAGAAAATGCATACACTTGTTTCATCAGGTTTTGGTTTTTGGGGTCCTCCAATGCGACTAGGCAGCCGCTCCGAACTATGGGTTGTA
This sequence comes from Lysinibacillus sp. G1-3, assembly GCF_056322905.1. Taxonomy (NCBI): domain Bacteria; kingdom Bacillati; phylum Bacillota; class Bacilli; order Caryophanales; family Bacillaceae; genus Lysinibacillus; species Lysinibacillus sp. G1-3. The sequence continues at coordinate 83,452 of NZ_JBWHYQ010000021.1, read as the reverse complement.
GATATAAACTTTCGTTAGAAGGTGAACTGGACACTCAGAAATCAACCCCACGTTATGGTAATGAGCTCATAGTGTATTTTATAATATGTTTGTATTTAATTAACAAAAGGTAAGGTGACAATGTGGATATCATTGAATTATTAAAGGCGCTTATTTTAGGCTTTGTCGAGGGAATGACAGAGTTTGCACCAGTGTCGTCGACAGGTCATATGATTATTGTGGACGATATGTGGTTAAAGACAGAGGAGTTTTTAGGGATGTATCCCGCCAATACATTTAAAATCGTTGTACAGCTAGGCTCTATTTTAGCCGTAATCGTTGTTATGTGGAAACGAATGTTAAATTTAGTGGGACTATATAAAATTGAAGGCCAATCGAACTCAGTGAAAGGTCACTTCAATTTAGCACATGTTATTGTGGGTATGTTGCCAGCAACTATAATTGGCTTTGCGGCTAAAGATTTTATCGATGATCATTTATTTAAAGTGGAGCATGTTATTTATGCTTTAGTAGCTGGGGCCATTTTAATGATTATTGCAGATAAATTTGCAACGAAAAAACCAAGCGTTGATTCTCTAGATAAAATCTCTTATGGTTTAGCATTTAAAGTAGGGTTAGTACAATGTTTATCACTTTGGCCAGGGTTCTCTCGTTCGGGTGCAACAATATCGGGTGGTGTTCTATTTGGAATGAGTCACCGCGTGGCGGCAGATTTTACTTTCATTATGGCCGTACCAATTATGGCTGGTGCTAGTCTAGTATCTGTACTAAAAAACTGGGATACGCTATCTATGGATTATATCGGATTCTATGTAGTGGGCTTCATTAGCTCATTTATCTTTGCGTTACTATCTATTAAATTCTTCTTAGCGCTTATTTCAAAAGTGAAATTAATGCCATTTGCTATTTATCGTTTAGTATTAGCTGCTGTACTAGCTGTTATTATCTTTATGTAATGAATAAAGTCACTCTTCTATTAAAGAAGGAGTGGCTTTTTTTAGCGATTTTATTTTGTTCTAAGAAAAATAGTATGGTTATTAAGTATTGTTTGTAAGGAGGGGGGATTAATGCTTTTTACAAAAATAGATATTTTTTACCTATTTATTGTCATTTCAGTTGTCTAGACAGTATAATTGATTTTAGAATTATTTGTTATTAGTAGAATAGATATAGGTGCGATGGGGTGTAGAAGTTGTTTCATATTGGAAGTAAGCCTAAGAAAAATTCAATTGAGATTAGTGACGAATCAAGTATAGGAGTTATTATTCAAGATCAGGAACGTTTACAACAGTTAAATCTAGTAAATTTGACGAAAGAAGATTTGCGATTAATTAGAAGTTTAAAGCCATATGTTGAACAGAATGTCACAGAGGTGGTAGCCGCATTTTATCAGGCAATTGAAAGTGTGCCAGACTTATGTGAAGTTATTGAAAAGTACAGTTCTAGTGAGCGTTTACGCCAAACATTACGCCTTCATATTATAGAAATGTTCGAAGGGTGTATAGACGATGCATTTTTGGAGAAGAGAAGACGGGTCGCAAAAATGCATGTAAAGATTAACTTGTATCCTAAGTGGTATTTAGCAGCCTTTCAAAACCTTGAAAAATTGTTAAGAAAGATTGTATATAAACTTCAATTAACGAGGGATGAAGAAGAAAAGTTTTGTGAGGCGATTAGTAAAGTATGTAACTTTGAACAACAGATTGTCCTAGAGGAATATGATCATTATGCTAACACATTATTGGAACAGCAACAGGATACCGTTCGAGTACATGTGAAGGAAGTTATAGGCGGGATATCTACGCAGCTAGATACTCAATCTCATAGCACGAATGAAACAGTGACCGAACTTGTTGATAACGCTAAGGAAGTGAATGAATACTTGAAGGACAGTATAGACGAGGCAAAAACAATGCAAAAGGTATCGTCTGAAGGTTATTCTAAAATAGTCCGAATCAATGAGCAAACAGGGGAGATTCATCATAAAACAGTCGAAATGTCGGCTATGGTGGAGCGATTAAATCACTCTTCCTCTAAAATTAATGCTGTTATTGAAATAGTGAAAAGGATTTCTGATCAAACAAATTTACTTGCGTTAAATTCAGCTATTGAGGCTGCACGTGCAGGGGAGCACGGAAAAGGCTTTGCTGTCGTGGCGAGTGAAGTTCGTAAGCTTGCAGACCAGACGAAAAGTTCGGTTGAACAAATTGGGGACCTTATTACGATGTCGAATGGCATTACAAACCATGTTGTTCAAGCTATTCATGAGATCCAAGAGCTGGTGAACGATAGTATTGAGCAAAACTCAGAATCTTTAAAAGCGTTTGATGCCATATCCTGTTCAGTAAACGGTTCTATCTCAAACTTCCAAAACGTCGGACTAAAAATAACAGAATTGGCAGAAATTATAGAAACCATTGGAGAATCATCCGAGGAATTAAAACAAGTTGCCAATCGTTTAGATACAACAATTAGAGAATTTTAGCGACTATGCATAAAGCTGTGCATAGTTTTTTTGATTATTACCATAGTGTGTGAGGGGTTGATTTCCGTTTCGGATGGGCGCTTTGTTGTTGCTGTCGCTACGCTTTCGCACAGATAAAACATTTGTTGCTGTCGCTTCGCTTTCGCACAGATAAAACATTTGTTGCTGTCGCTACGCTTTCGCGCAGAGCAGAGCTTCCTGGGGGTGCCCGATGAGCAACTTGGGCAAACAGATGTTTTTTGCGCGAAAGCGTAGTGCTAACGTAGCGACAGCGGCAGGATGTTGGTCACGAAGGGGTTATCACAAGATGTGATGGATTTAGCCTTCGCTCCTTTATCACTGATCCCCGAGGTGTCGCCCATCTTCCACTCCACTCCAATCAACCTATTTGCAAGGCATACGTTTAACAAAATGTAATCCCTAACGAATTCATTAGAAATCACTTGTATGGCCTATTACCATAGCAAGTTTCTGTTCACTGGGCGCTATCAACTTAGCTTCATGAACAAACCTTTTAAATAAAATGCATCCAAAACTGATTGGACTAGTTTTATTTTTCATAAAACTTAGGACAAAATCCCTTTTCTGAAGGACAAAACACCAAATAGGCAGATGAAGTTTGGAAAGTGATAAAAAAGGAATAGTGTTATAAATGCAAAAATAAGAAATCCCTAGAAAATGAGCGTTCTAAGTGTTACGCTATAGGCGAATTGAGTAGAGAGGTGTTCGAAATATGAAAAAGAAATTATTTATTACACGTAAGTTTCCGCCACATATAGTTGAACCGTTAAAAGAGTTTTATGATATTAAACAATGGGAGGAGGAGGAAATTGTTATACCGCGGGAAAAGCTATTAGCAGCTGTCGCAGATTGTGAAGCACTTTGGGTAACGCTTGCTGATCAAGTCGATGAAGAGCTATTAGTACGCGCACCCCATTTAAAGCTTGTGACAAATTTAGCAGTTGGATTTAATAATATTGATATTAAAGCTTTGCGTAAACGCGGAATAATGGCGACAAATACGCCGGGAGTTTTAACAAATACGACGGCTGATTTTGTAATGGGATTATTGCTTGCAACGGCTCGTAGAATTCCAGAGAGCGATCGATATTTGCGCGAGGGCAAATGGAAAAGCTGGTATCCAATGCAATTAGTAGGCAAAGATGTTTCGGGGTCCACGATAGGAATTATTGGGATGGGACGTATTGGTCAAGCTGTTGCAAGACGCGCAAAAGGTTTTGATATGAAAATTTTATACAACAATCGTAGACGTCGCCATGAGGCAGAGGAAATGTACGGCTTTCAATATGTATCGTTAGAGGATCTTTTAAAACAATCGGATTTTGTTGTGATTATGACACCTTTTAACGATGATACAGTAGGACTAATCGGGGCAGAGGAACTTGCTTTAATGAAAGATGATGCGGTATTAATTAATGCGTCACGTGGTGGCATTATCGATGAAAACGCACTTTATGAGACGTTAAAAAGTGGTAAGCTGTGGGCTGCAGGGCTAGATGTTTTTGAACAAGAGCCTATTACGTTAGATCATCCATTGTTGACGCTTCCTAATGTTGTAGCACTCCCGCATATCGGTAGTGCCTCGCTTCAAACTAGAACGGCTATGCTGATGCTGAACGTTAAAGCACTTACTGCTTACGGGCAGGGCCAAACTCCATCCAATCGAATAGATTAATGACAATGAAGAAAGGAGCACATCTATTTGAGATGTGCTCCTTTCATGTTGATTAAGTATTGCTCTTTGCAAAACGAGGGGTTGATTTCCGTTCCGACTGAGCGCTTTGTAGCTGCCGCTTCGCTTTCGCACAGATAAAACATTTGCCGCTGTCGCTTCGCTTTCGCGCAGAAAAAACATTTGTTGTAGCTGCCGCTACGCTTTCGCACAGAGCAGAGTTTCCTGGGGGCGTCCGGTGAGCCGCTTGGGCCGACACGATGTTGGTCACGAAGGCGTTATCACAGGACGTGATAGTTTTAGCCTTCGTGCCTCTAACGCTAATCCCCGATGAGTCGCTCAGTCTCCACTTCAATTAAGGTGAGTAGCCATAGCCTTCGCTGCATATAATTTATAAAAATTCTACGCGAACGCTGACGTGTTCCTTAAATGTTCCTTCTTCTGTATTTTTAAATAGCGTCTACTATTTATTAAACATATCAAATAAACCGCCGATGCCACCTTCGCCTTTAGATTGACCGCCACCGCCTTGTGAAATTGGTGCTGCAGCGAAGACGCGGCTTGCTAATCGGCTAAATGGTAAGGATTGAACCCATACTTTACCCGGCCCCTTTAACGTAGCGAAGAAGATACCTTCACCACCGAACAATGCTGTTTTTACGCCCCCAACCATCTCGATATCGTATTGTACATCAGATGTCATGGCTACTAAACAGCCTGTATCCACACGCAATACTTCGCCATGTTGTAAAACCTTTTCGTGAATAGCGCCACCTGCATGTACAAATGCCATGCCGTCTCCTTCAAGTTTTTGCATAATGAAGCCTTCACCACCGAAGAAGCCAACGCCGATTTTCTTTTGGAATTCAACGCCAACTGAAACTCCTTTTGCGGCAGCTAAAAAAGCATCTTTTTGACAAATAATTTTCCCGTTTAATTGACTTAAATCCATTGGAATAATCTTACCTGGGTAAGGAGAAGCAAAATAGACGTGACGTTTACCTGAACCAACGTTCGTAAATGTCGTCATAAATAAACTTTCACCAGTAATTAGGCGTTTTCCGGCTCCAAATAATTTACCCATAAGACCACTTTCTAGGCTTCCTTTCGAACCATCGCCAAAGATTGTTTCCATATGGATAGCATCATCCATCATCATTAAAGCACCAGCTTCAGCTACTACTGTTTCTTGCGGGTCAAGCTCGACTTGCACATATTGCATATCGTCGCCATGTAATTTGTAGTCAATTTCGTGATTATTCATTATGGGATTCCTCCAAAATTCAATTTAGTATTATATACGATTATATGTTATGTAAGTTTCAATGAATAATTATTTATTTAAGAAAAAAAAGGAATAAGATAGAAAATGTCGAATATAAAAAACTAGTATGAGTATTTTTTATTTTCTTTCAGCTAAAAATTTGTGATTGTTTTTTCAATGATCACAAAAGATTTTCATTTGTAACGTAGCTAAAAGGAAATAAAATCTCTGGTGATTGTCACCAATATCATTGTAACCAAAAGCATGCTTTACAGATTGTTATATATTGAAGATTCGGAATTTTGACATATTTGATTCTGCATAGAGATTAATAGATGACAGCTGTCTAAAAGCGATGCGACTGGTAACGATGATATAGAGGCAACATAGATACTTCAGGGGGTGTTTGTAGTGGAAATCAAAAACTATATCGGTGGTAAATGGGCAACATATTCCCATTTACAAAGTATAGTAGTGACCAATCCTGCAAATGGGGAGCAGCTAGCTACGATTCCGCGTTCTACGGCAAGTGAGGTAGATGAAGCGGTAGCGGTTGCAAAACAGGCACAAAGAAGCTGGGCATTAGTACCTGCGCCTAAACGTGCTGACTATTTATATGCCATCGGTCAAAAAATGAAGGAGAAGAAGGAGCATTTAGCGACCGTTTTAACAAAAGAGATGGGAAAGGTTATTGAAGAAGCTAGAGGTGAAGTACAGGAAGGAATCGATATGGCCTATTATATGGCTGGTGAAGGGCGACGGTTATTCGGGGAGACAACACCGTCTGAGCTAGCCAATAAATTTGCCATGAGTGTACGGGCACCTATTGGCGTAGTAGCTTTAATAACTCCGTGGAATTTCCCTGTAGCGATTGCCACTTGGAAGTCGTTCCCGGCGATTGTTGCTGGCAATACGTTCATTTGGAAGCCGTCGAATGAAACACCGATGATGGCGTATGAAATGGGTAAAATTTTTGAAGAGGTTGGCTTACCAGATGGAGTAGCAAATATCGTCTTCGGTACAGGGCCAACAGTTGGAACAGCATTAATTGAACATCCAGGCGTTAAGGTCATTTCGTTTACTGGCTCTACAACAACAGGAAGTAAAGTAGCGGAGCTAGGTGGTAAACACCTGAAGAAAATTTCATTAGAGATGGGCGGAAAAAATGCAGTCATCGTAATGGATGATGCCGATCTACAACTAGCGACTGAAGGAATCCTATGGAGTGCATTTGGAACTGCAGGTCAAAGATGTACAGCATGTAGTCGCGTGATCGTGCATAAAGATGTAAGAGAGGAACTAGAAAAACGTCTATTAGACGAAATGCATAAGCTAACAATTGGTGACGGTCTAGATGAAAGTGTGAAAATCGGACCTGTCATTAATAAAGCTGCATTGGAAAAGATTAATCACTATGTGCAAATCGGTAAACAGGAAGGGGCAACGTTGTTAGCTGGAGGTAGAATTTTAGCTGAGCCTCCTTATGACAAAGGGTTTTATTATGAGCCTACACTATTTACGAATGTGAAGCCTGACATGATTATTGCACAGGAAGAAATCTTTGGTCCGGTCGTTTCTCTTATTGAAGTAGCAAGTTTGGATGAAGCAATCGAAGTAAACAATGGCGTAAAATTTGGCTTATCCAGTTCAATTTTCTCACAAGATGTGAATACGATTTTCCGCGCACAACGAGATTTAGATACAGGTATTGTTTATGTGAATGCTGGCACAACAGGTGCTGAAATCCATTTACCATTTGGTGGGACAAAGGGTACGGGGAATGGTCACCGTGACTCGGGTGTAGCTGCCTTAGATGTCTATACAGAGTGGAAAAGTATTTATGTGGACTATAGCGGGAAATTACAAAGAGCACAAATCGATACAGAATAACAGATCAATGAAAGGGGATGTTCTTGATGAAAGTTGTTGTATTAGGTGCAGGTTTAATGGGTAAAGAGGTAGCTCGCGATTTAATAAAAAATAACAAAGTGGAGTGTGTATTTTTAGGGGATATTGACGTAAAAATAGCGCAGGACTTTGTAGACTCGTTAAACACAGATAAAATTCAGGTTGTAGAGCTTCATGCTGAGCGCGATGACTCGTTAATGGAGGTTATTTCAAAAGGCGACGTAGTCGTTAATGCATTGTTTTATGCCTTTAATGAGCGTGTAGCAAGAGCAGCCATCGCGGCGGGTGTTCATTCTGTGGATTTAGGTGGTCATATTGGCGGCGTCACAGAAAAAATATTAAATCTCGACGAAGAAGCAAAAGCGAAAGGTGTAACTATTATTCCGGATTTGGGTGTTGCTCCTGGTATGGTCAACATTTTAGCCGGTTATGGTGCTTCGAAATTAGATGAGGTTGAATCTATTAAACTATTTGTAGGCGGTATTCCTACAGAGCCGAAGCCACCTCTTCACTATACACGCGTATTTTCTTTAGATGGTGTCTTTGATCATTATACGGAGCCATCAAAAGTGATTCTAAAAGGTAAACTTCAAGAAGTTCCGTCATTATCAGGCGTTGAACCTATTTATTTCAAAGATTTTGGTGTGCTTGAGGCATTTTATACATCTGGCGGTATATCGACGTTGGATAAGACATTCCCAAATGTCCAAACATTAGAATATAAAACAATTCGTTATAAAGGCCATGCAGAGAAATTTAAGCTATTAGCAGATTTAGGATTCCTCGATGCTAGCAATAAGGTAGAGGTAGAAAATCAAGAGGTTTCTGTACGTCCAGTTGTTCGTGAAGCGCTTAAAAAGAAACTTGAGCTTGGTACAAAACCAGATGCCGTGCTATTGCGTGTTATTGTAGCGGGTGAAAAGGCACAGCAACAAGTGACGTATGAGTACGAAATGGTCGTAACTAAAGATATGACGATTAATGAAACAGCTATGGCTCGCTCAACAGCCAATACAATTTCTGTCGTTGCTCAAATGATTGGAGAAAATAAAATTACAGAGCGCGGTGTATTTGCACCTGAATCAATTGTACCGGGCGACATTTATATTGAAGAAATGGCTAAACGTGGTGTAGTTATTAAAGAAACGTCTCATACGTCTGCAATGATCGTGAAATGGTAGGTGCTCGGTCATGAATTTCGAATTTACCACTGAGCAGGAAATGTTACGTAAAACAGTACGGAAGTTTGTGGATGATGAAATACTTCCATATATTGCGAAGTGGGATGCTGAAGGTGGCTTCGATCCGAAGATTTGGTTAAGACTAGCTGAGCTTGGCTTAATGGGCGTTTGTGTCCCAGAACAATACGGTGGCAGTGGTATGGATTACAATGCACTCGCCATCGTTTGTGAAGAGCTTGAACGTGGAGATACAGCATTTCGTACAGCTGTTTCCGTTCATACAGGCCTGAATAGTATGACCTTAATGCAATGGGGAACAGAGGTTCAAAAACAGCGATATCTTATTCCGCAGGCGAAAGGTGTTCGGATTGGTGCGTTCGGTTTAACAGAGCCTGGAGCGGGGTCAGATGTAGCTGCTATGTCTACGACCGCTATAAGGGATGGAGACTTTTACGTATTAAATGGGCAGAAAACATGGATTTCCTTATGTGATATAGCTGACCATTTTATCGTTTTTGCCTACACGGATAAATCGAAGAAGCATCATGGCATTAGTGCATTTATCGTAGAGCGTTCTATGGCGGGCTTTACGTCGAAAGCGATTAAAGGTAAATACGGTATTCGTGCTGGTAACACTGGTGAGCTCTTTTTTGAAAATCTACGTATACCTGTAGAGAATCGTCTAGGAGAAGAAGGAGAAGGCTTTAAAATTGCAATGTCCGCGTTAGATAATGGACGTTTTACCGTAGCTGCTGGCGCTGTTGGTCTCATTCAAGCGTGTCTCGAGGCGAGTGTGAAATACTGTCATGAACGCGAAACATTTGGAAAGCCTATCGGTGAGCACCAGCTAGTAGGGCAAATGGTTGCCAAAATGGAGGCGGGCTATCAAATGAGCCGCTTGCTTGTCTATCGTGTTGGAGAATTAAAAAACAAAGGTGTACGTAATACGCGAGAGACATCATTAGCAAAGTGGCAGGCTTGTGATTTTGCCAATAAAGCTGCGGATGATGCCATGCAAATTTATGGAGCATATGGTTATTCGGATGAATATCCAGTCGCCCGTTATTTGCGTAATTCGAAAGCACCTGTTATTTATGAAGGCACGCGGGAGATTCATACAATTATGCAGGCGGACTATGTATTAGGAACTCGCCAAGATAAGCCATTAGCGAAAATGCTACCGAAATGGCCATTTGAAGAGTAAGTGTTTTATTAAAAATTAAACAAAAAAAAGAATCCGAATTTCGGGTTCTTTTTTTTATGTCCAAGTAAAATATTCCATTTAGTTTCAATCGTATCTATTTTCATGCTCCAATTGTGTCCTAATGTTCAAATTATACTAGAAAAAATTGTTATAATATAACATTTAATGTTGCTTTGCTCTCATAATATGGTATTTTTAAAAAGGTGATATAGTTCTAAATAATCAACGTATTACCGAGTTGTGAATATAGTACAATAGGAGGATTTGTTATGAAGAAAAAATTAAAACTAAATCAAGTGTTACTTGGAGTAAGTACAATGGCACTGTCGTTCGGAGCGTTACAAGCAGAAGCATCAGCAGCAGAAAAAACGCCTTATAATGTATTACAAATGAAGCCTGCCGGCATAGTGACTTCGAATGATGAAGTTACACATTCTACAACGGCTGATGAAACATTGTCATTTGAAAAACGTTTGGAAATTGGTGATTTTTCGGATCAACCAGCTCCAACTATAAAGCTTGCTGAAACGAAGCAATTGCAAGAGCAGTACTCAATGGCAGAGCTTAATAAAATGAGCGATAGTGAGTTAATTGATACGCTAGGAAATATTCGCTGGAATCAAATTACAGACTTATTCCAATTCAATGAGGACTCAAAAGCTTTTTATCAAAATAAAGAACGTATGCAAGTGATCATCGATGAATTAGGAAAAAGAGGAAGTTCATTTACGAAAGATGATTCAAAAGGTATTGAAACATTTGTTGAGCTATTGCGTTCAGCTTTTTATGTAGGCTTTTATAATAACGAACTAGGTTATTTAAACGAGAGAAGTTTCCAGGATAAGTGTTTACCAGCATTAAAAGAAATAGCTAATAATCCGAACTTTAAACTTGGTACAGGTGAACAAGATAAAGTAGTATCCGCCTATGGTAAATTAATAGGTAATGCTTCTAGTGATGCGGAAACAGTTCAAAATGCTACGAAGGTTTTAAAACAGTATAATGAAAATCTTTCTACATATGAACGCGAGTATTCAAAAGGACAAGCTATATATGATTTAATGCATGGGATAGATTTTGACTTGCAGTCGTATTTGCATGATGAACGTAAAGAAGCTAATACGTCGATATGGTATGGAAAGATTGATGGTTTCATAAATGAAGTGAATAAAATTGCACTTTTACATAATGTGACAGATGACAATGGTTGGTTAATCAATAATGGTATTTATTATGCAGGGCGTTTAGGAAAATTCCATAGCAATCCGAATAAAGGTTTAGAAGTTGTTACACAAGCGATGCATATGTATCCATATTTAAGTGAAGCTTATTTTGTGGCAGCAGAACAAATCACTACAAATTATGATGGAAAAGACAATAATGGAAATACAGTAGATTTACAAAAAGTACGTGAAGAAGGAAAGAAGGAGTATTTACCGAAAACATATACATTTGATAATGGATCAATTGTCTTTAAGACGGGAGATCAAGTAACAGAAGACAAAATTCAAAGATTATACTGGGCTGCAAAAGAAGTGAAAGCACAATATCACCGTGTCATTGGAAATGATAAGGCATTAGAACCAGGCAACCCTGACGATATATTAACAGTTGTCATTTATAACTCTCCAGATCAATATTCATTAAACCGTCAATTGTACGGATATGAAACAAATAATGGCGGTATTTATATTGAAGAGACTGGAACGTTCTTTACATATGAACGTACGCCAGAGCAAAGTATTTATAGTTTAGAAGAGTTGTTCCGCCATGAATTTACTCATTATTTACAGGCAAGATTCGAGGTTCCTGGTTTATTCGGAAGAGGAGATATGTACCAAAATGAGCGACTAACATGGTTCCAGGAAGGAAATGCAGAATTCTTTGCAGGATCAACGCGAACAAATGATGTTGTTCCACGTAAGAGTATTATTAGTGGATTATCAGATGACCCATCACAACGTTATACAGCAAAGCAGACATTGTTTGCTAAATATGGATCATGGGATTTCTATAATTACTCATTTGCGCTACAGTCTTATATGTATACTCATCAATTTGATACATTTGATAGAATTCAAGATTTAATTCGTGCGAACGATGTGAAAAATTATGATGTGTATCGTGACTCTTTAAGTAACGATCCACAACTGAATGCGGATTACCAAGCCTATATGCAGCAATTGATTGATAATCAAGAAAAATACGAGGTGCCACAAGTAGCAGAAGATTATTTAATGGAACATGCACCAAAACCGTTAAATGAAGTGGAACAAGAAATTGTCGATGTTGCTAACGTAAAAGATGTAAAAATGACAAAACATAAGTCCCAATTCTTTAATACATTTACACTCGAAGGTACGTATGTAGGTAGTGAAACACAAGGTGAATCTCAAGATTGGAAAACGATGAGTAAGCAAGTGAACCAAGTACTAGAGAAACTGTCGCAAAAAGAGTGGAGCGGCTATAAAACAGTGACAGCGTATTTTGTAAACTACCGTGTGAACGCGGCAAACCAGTTTGAATATGATATTGTTTTCCACGGCGTTGCGACGGATGAAGGAGATCATCAAGCACCTATTGTAAATATCAATGGTCCATATGCTGGGGTCGAAAATGAAGAAATCCAGTTCAAGAGCGATGGTTCAAAAGATAAGGATGGAGAAATTGTTTCTTACCTTTGGGATTTTGGTGATGGTAAAACAAGTGACGAGGCAAACCCTACTCATGTATACGAAAAAGAAGGCACATATAATGTGACATTAACAGTGAAAAATGATAAGGGAATAGAAAGTAAAGATCGTACAATTGTATCTGTACGGAAAGGCGCACAAACAGAGAATCCTCAACCAGAAGAAGCGAAGAACATTCCATTTAATACGCCTCTAAAAGGTGATTTGGTTGGTGATGATGATTCGGATGCATACACATTCGAAGTTACGTCTCCAGAAGAAATCGATATTTCTGTCTTAAATGAAAATCAAATCGGCATGACATGGGTGCTTTATCATGAGTCTGATAAGCAAAATTATGTAGCATATGGACAGGAAGATGGAAATAGTATAGAAGGCAAACTTCATGCAGAGCCAGGAAAGTATTATTTATATATTTATAAATTTGATAAAGAAAATGGGACATATACAGTAAACGTACAAAATAGTGCACAAACAGAGCTAGAACCAAATAATCGTCCAGAAGAAGCGAATATGATTCCATTTAATAAGTCTTTAAAAGGTAGCTTGATGGATGATGATCATACGGATGTATACACATTCGATGTTACGTCTCCAAAAGAAATCGATATTTCTGTCCTGAATGAAAATCAAATTGGCATGACATGGGTGCTTTGTCATGAGTCTGATATGCGAAATTACGTAGCATATGGACAGGAAGACGGAAATAGTATAAAAGGTAAATATAATGCGAAACCAGGCAAATATTATTTATACATTTATAAATATGATAATGAAAATGGTGCATATTCAGTAACAGTACAATAGTAGAAGGTAATTTGAAAACGAGAGGGATTCACGTCCTCTCGTTTTTTATTAAGAAAAAATTTCAGAATAATGTAACTCTTCTGCTCTTAAGTAGTCTAAATAATAAACAACTTTATGAAAGGTAGGAAAAATAATGAAAAGTAAGTGGCTAGCATTGCTAATCATCTTCGTACTAGCTATTTTGCCAGGAATTTTTACGCTCATGTCGACCCCAAAAGTGGAGGCACGGACTGCAAGTGAAAGTAATACAACTCATAGCTGGCAAGTATCCTTTACGAAGGCACTAAAGGCAAGCAAAATAACGGAAGACAATGTTTACGTAACAAATAGCAAAAATCAAAAGGTAACAGCAACTGTCTCATTAGCAGAGGATAACAAGACAGTTCTCATTAGCGATTTAGTACCCGGTAGCTATAAATTACATGTGAAGAAAGAAGCTTTTGTACTAGGTGGTCCGAAAACAGCATCGCAAGAAATAGCGTTCACCATCATTGAAAAACTGGAAGCCATCAAATCAGAAAAAGAACTACAACAATATTTTGAAACACTTTTAGCTAATTCAAAAAAAGAGCGGGAATATGAAGTAACTACAGAAGTTTCGGCGAAAGATGAGAAATCTAGTGCGAACGACTCCTCGACAACGAATAATCAGGTCGAAGGCGTGGAGGAGGGTGATATAGTCGTTGTCAAAGATGGCTATATTTACGCTGTCAAAGATCAGAACATTACGGTAGTGGATGCTAAAGATCCGAAAAATTTAAAGCTAGCAACAACGATTAAGATGAAGGAAACTCAATATATTTCGAAGCTAGCAGTATACGACCATTTATTAATAGCAATTAGCGATGAATATTTAGAAAAAATAGGCACGAGCATGACGAAAGCCTCTTTATATGATATTTCAAATCCAAAAAATCCAAAGCTTATACGTGAAGTGGGGCAAGAGGGGTATTTACAAGATATTCGAATTACAAATGACACATTATATTTAATCGGTAATATGCATCCGAATTATTGGATGCTTAGAGAGAAAAAAGCGCCAGATTTAAAACCGAAAACATATGATAGTGTAGAAGGAAAAGAATATAAAAGTTTACCTCTAGAGAAAATTTCTATTTTACCAAATACAATGGATGGAACATATAGCTTAATGACAGCGGTGGACTTAAAAAATGGTGCTCAGAAAACGGCGAATACGAAAGGATACTTAGGTGGTAGTAGTGGACTTTATATGTCGGAGAATGCACTTTATTTAACAACGCCTATTTATGACGGAAATATCGTGCCTGCTGCTGGCATCATTATGGATAGAATTTGGATGCCAAGAACAACGAATACCCAAGTTTTTAAATGGAATGTTGATGGAACTGACATGAATTTTGTAGGTACTACGGAAGTAAAAGGATCCGTGTTAAATCAATACTCGATGGATGAATATAAAGGTAATTTCCGTATCGTTACAACGGAAGGAAATGCATGGGATGAACAACAAATATCAAAAAATCACCTATTTATTTTAGATAATAAATTACAGCAGCTCGGTGCTGTAAAAGATTTAGCTCCTGGTGAAAAAGTGTATTCTGCACGCTTTATGGGCGAAAAAGCATATGTCGTAACATTCAAGCAAGTGGATCCACTGTTTGTAATTGATGTAGCAAACCCGAAAAAGCCAACTGTGCTAGGAGAGCTAAAAATTCCAGGCTTTAGTAACTATTTACACCCTTTAGACGATACCCATTTAATCGGCATTGGTTATGATACGGAGCAACGCTATGATGCCTATACGAAACGTAATTTTACGGTGACAACAAATATGAAAATGTCATTATTTGATGTGTCAGATTTCAAACATCCAAAGGAACAATCAACCGTAAAAATCGGTGGCAAAGGTTCGTACTCCGATGTTCAATACAACCCTAAAGCGTTATTCCGCAACAAGGAATACCATTACTTTGGTTTCCCAGTTGTCCTGTATGATGCAGGAAAGGGCGATGAAATTGTCTACAAAGGCCAAGGCGCACAAATCTATGAAATCACTGCAGATAAAGGCATCGATCTTAAAGGAAATATCATTAATAAAAGTAAGGGCGATCCGTATGAAAACTGGGAGCAACTCGTACAGCGAGTAGTCTATATAGACGACGCGCTTTACACAGTAGCTCGCAATGAAGTAAAGAGTTACCAACTAAAAGACTTCAAACCACTTGATACATTAACAATTAAATAATGAAAAGAGTCCAATAAACTTAAGGTGAGTTTATTGGACTTTTCATGTTGTTGAAAAACTAGTAGAAAAAACTGAAATTGTTCCGATAAAACGAGAAAGTATTCCGATAAAATCTAAAATTGTTCCGATAAAAAGAGAAAATGTTCCGATAAATCTTCGATGTATTCATATGAAAATTCCGGCAGGCGCTTTGACGGTGCCGCTTCGCTTTGAGACTTTTAGTTTGATCGGGACATTTTCAGGAGTTATCACCCAACTTTGAAAGTTTATCGACCAACTTTCACGTTTTATCGACCAACTTTCATGTATTATCAACTAACTTTTAATTTTTATCGACACCACCTTCTACAGCTTGCCCCCAGGAAGTTTTGCTCTGTGCGATAGCGAAGCGTCAGCAACAAAGCGAGTAGCCCGAGAATCAACCACTCGTTTTGCCAAAGAGCCGCACTTTTTTATTTATTTAACACAAAAAAGTCCAATAAACTTTGAGTTCATTGGACTTTTTCTTTAATTATTTTTGACGATATGGAAGAATTTCCGATACTGTCACGAATTCATAGCCTTGCCCTTGTAAATAAGCAAGTACGGCATCAAGACCGTCGGCAGTCGATTGATGAATATCATGCATTAAGACAATGGCGTTATTGTGTAAATTATTTTTAACATGAGGTAGAAGCTGTTGCGCATTGCGATGCTTCCAGTCTAATGTATCGATTGACCATAAAACAACAGGAATTGGAATTTGAGCGTTAATCGTATCGTTCGTTGCGCCATACGGTGGTCTAAATACAGTTGGCTTGTGATTAATGGCCTTCTCAATTTCCCCAAATGTAGATGTATATTGATTCACTGCCTGCTCTAGAGACAGTTTTGTTAATACAGGATGGTCCCATGAATGATTACCGATTTCATGTCCCCTTGCAAGGACATCTCTTGCGATATCAGGGTAATATTGTACGCGACTACCAAGCATAAAGAAGGTAGCTTTTGCATTATATTTATCGAGCGTATTTAAAATCTGTTCTGTAACCTTTGGATGTGGACCATCATCAAAAGTTAAGGCAATACGTTTTTTGTTTGGATCACCTACATTAACTGGCTTCGTCGGTTTTTCCATAGCAATCTGGAATTCAGATGCTAGCAACGGATTGATAAGTGAAAGGGGAAGCTTCACAGTTTGTGGACCGGCAGCTCCGCTAGCAATCTCATACTCATCAAAATAGAATTGTAACGAATTATCAACGATAGCAAACCTATGGAAGTTAGACCACTTCGGTTCAGTTGACTTGATTACATCATCCTTGAAAAGCTCTTCCTTTAATTTGGGATTTTGTTGTAAGTCCTTACGTACATAAGTAGCTAATGCCGATAAGTTGTTTTCGTCGTTATTTAACAATGTTTCAATGGAAATTAATTTACCAGTTTCATGATTGATAAAGAATGTTTTTGTTGAAATCTCGGGATTGGCTCCACTTGTATACAACGTTTTTGTTAGCACAAACGAATAGTAGTGCTTCTGGTATGGGAAAGTTTCCAAGCTAATATTCAGCTCACCCATTGCCTCTTTATCTTTATTTTTTTTCATAGATGACAGATAGTTTTCTTTAGAATCCGTTATGTACTGTAGTACAGCATCGTTAAAAGCTTTATTATCTGTTTCTGGATAGTGAATAGCAAAAGGAGTTCGCTTATCATTTGAAACATCGGTTACAATACGTATACCTGGAAACGCAGAGCTTTCAGTGGATAGGTTACTCGTTATTGAATCTGAATTTGTCTCTTTTGAGGCACTGATTTTTTGAAACTTAAAGTCATCCTTTGATAGGATAATGACTAAAATAATAGTCGTTAATGAAATGATGAGGCCAATTAATAGGAAATCAATCATTGGGCCGCGTTTTTTTCTGCGTTCCGGCATTTTGATGGATACGCTCCTTTCCGTATTTATTTTTCTATACAAATCAGACGTGTTAGTCATTGAAAAAGTTATACGAATCTACGAAGTTTTGCTATAAATTTGTATGAAACAATCCTCATGAATAAATGACTCATTAGCTTATCATTTTTATCATATGAAAGCTAAAATACTTTTGTGTTAAAAGTTGAAATTTTAGTTGAGTTTTTATTTGCAGTTCGATACTATTGGCAAGGAACCTTAACTTCTCTCAGCGGGTGCCAAACACCCGTTGAAAGAAGTTAAAGCCTCCGGCGGATGTCACGGAATCGGAAAGGAGTGCTTTGTGCAAGCACAAACCCGATTCCGGACGCAATTATGCCGAGGCATAATTGAGGGAGGTAGTTAACTGTAATGGTTTTACATGAAGTGGATAATGAATTTACGATTGACTGCTTATTGCTTGCGGGGCGAATTATGATTGAAAGTGGTGCAGAAACATACCGTGTGGAGGATACAATGCTACGTATGGCACATTCTCAGAACATGCTAGATGCGCAATGTTATACCACACCCACAGGGATCATTTTTTCGTTAGGCAAGACACAGCCAACGAGAATTACATCGATTTCCAACAGGGTAACAGATTTACAAAAAATAGCCTTGGTAAATTCAGTATCTCGGAGACTCACATCTCACATGATAACATTAGAAGAAGCTTATGACGAGCTAAAGTCGATACAAAAAACAAATTATTTTTTACCCACATATATTCAAGTCATATCAGCGGCTCTTGCGAGTGGTTGTTTCCTTATAATGTTTAAGGGGGGGTGGTCTGATTTCCTTTTTGCCTGTTTGGCAGGGGGGGTAGGCTTCCTAGTGCTTTTATTGATAAATGACTTAACAAAAGTGAAATTTTTCGCAGAATTTACAGCTTCATTAGTAGTAGGAACGATTGCTGTCTTTTCAGTGAAATATGGCCATGGTACGGAAATAGATAAAATTGTAATTAGTTCCGTTATGCCACTAGTACCAGGTATTTTGATTACGAATGCAGTTCGAGATTTAATAGCAGGTCATTTTATGTCAGGGATGGCGAAGGGCGTAGAAGCCTTTTTAACAGCTTTTGCAATTGGTGCAGCTATTGCCGTTACTCTATCGTTTTAGGAGGCAGACGACATGGACTATATTACACAGTTGATTCTTAGCTTTTTTGCGACGGCCGGTATCGGCGTTATTTTTAATGTACCTAGAAAAAACCTCATTTATTGTGGTTTTGTTGGGGTAGTAGGCTGGATGATTTACTTCATCCTAACAGAGCATGGCATGGATGTAGTAAATGCCTCATTCTTTAGCGCTTTTGTCATTGCGATTGTTTCCCATTTGTATGCTCGGCGCTTCAAAATGCCAATGATTATTTTTATTGTTGGTGGGATTATCCCGTTAGTTCCGGGAGGCATGGCTTATAATGCCATGAGAAATGTAGTTGAGGATGATTATATACAAGGGCTACAATATGGATTAAAGGCATTTTTAATTACAGGTGCCATCGTTATAGGACTTGTATTTGCAGAGGTACTGATACAGCTTATTTTCCGTTCTGTACGTAACGGTAAGGCGACAATCCAAAAGGTCTACAAGAAATAAGGCTTTAGAGCCGATGCGGATAGAAAAGCAAAAGCAAATATAAGGAGGTTACGTTTTAAATGTAACCTCCTTTATATTGTTCTACAGATGAAAGATTGTTGTTGCTTCCAAGTGAAAGCGCTATAAGGAATTTGCTTAACTCTTACAAGGTGTAAGAACGAGCAGATTCCTTTTTTATTTGCAGTTGAAAATGAGAAAAAATAAGAAGCACATACATTACTTAGCGAGAAATTTCAAGAAAAGTGAATATCAAAATATGTTCAAAAACGAGCAAAAGTTGATTTGTATCTTTTTGAGAGGATTGCTAGTGTAATAACTGTAGAAAATAACAAATATTATCCATTTAAAGGTAGCTGCCCTTTGTTATTTTTTCAATAAGATGAAAAGGAGACTTCGAAATGAAAAAAGCAAGTTTACTTTTAATAGTCATCCTTTTAGTCTTTTTCAAACTAACTTTTAGTTATCAAACAGTCATTAATCGATGGTTTTCCTTACGTAATCGAACCAGTTCATTTTCTTCTTCTGTTCGATTATCTTTGGCAACGAAAGAGCCTGTTTTATTATGGTTTTTTATCCAACGATCTAACCCAGAAGGTATATATCATAGTCTCTAGCAATGTTTGCACGAGATTTATCAATTTCATAAAGCTTCATTAATTGCAGTTTAAATTCGGGTGTAAAAGTTCGACTTGAAAGGAGTAGATATTTGTGAGAATAAAACATAATATTTCATCCCTAAATACACATAACAGATTAACACAAAATAAGAAAAAGGCTGATAGTGTATTAGAGAAGCTATCTTCTGGATATCAAATCAATCATGCGGGAGATGATGCAGCTGGACTGGCCATCTCGGAAAAAATGCGTGGGCAAATTCGTGGTTTAAATATGGCAGGAAAAAATATTCAAGATGGTATTTCATTAATACAAACAGCTGAAGGCGCTTTAAATGAAGTGCATTTACTTCTTCAACGCGGAAGAGAGTTAAGTGTGCAAGCAGCGAATGACACCAATACAGCTAGTGATAGAGCAATGATCCAAATGGAATTAGAAGCGATAAAAAAAGAAATTACATCTATTGGTAATAATACGGAATTTAATACTAAAAAATTACTTAATGGTGCACTGAAGATTTCACCACCTTCACCGCCTTTACCACCTTTACCACCTTCACCAACCTCATCATTAACTATTGTGGATTATAACGATAATAAAATAGGCCCGTTTACAGCAGAAGATGATTGGATTGAATTTGGAAGTGGTAGTAACCCTAAAAAAGACCCTAATCAGAATAATAAAGTTAAGCTTAATGAAGGCGAGAAGGTTATTGAAGACCCTGATAATGGTTTTTATACAGAATTAGTGATAACTGTTAATTATGTTAAGGGGGTTGCAGAAAGTTTAACTATTCATGGAGATGGACATATTATTACAGAAGAAAATACTAGTTTAATATATTCATATAACGGTATGACAATTGATGTAAGGCATAGAAAAGTTCCTAATGAAGAAACTAATCCTTATTTTGAAGGGGTTATTGATTTAACAGCAGGAGAAAATCAACCTACAGATCCTACAGATCCTACAGATCCTACAGATTCTACAGACGGTTTAAAGCTTCAAATAGGCGCTAATTCTGGTCAGACAACAGAATTAACAATACCTGATATTCGTTCACAGGCCATAGGTATTAATGGTGTCTCGGTTTTGGATAGCTCATTGGCTCAAAGTAGTATCAGTAGTTTTAACAGTGCTATCGATATTGTTTCCGGTGTACGTTCTAGTCTTGGGGCGCATCAAAACAGACTTGAATACGCTTATAATTCAGTTACAAATACATCTGAAAACCTTCAATCTGCTGAATCACGTATCCGCGATACTGATATGGCTAACGGTATGATAATATTCACGAAAAATAATATTTTAGTACAAGCTGCCCAAGCAATGCTCGCTCAATCAAATAAACAACCAGAAGAAATTTTAAAACTTCTTCAATAAGTTACGTTAAGATTGAACGCAATAAGTGGTCATATGATGGAACTATTAACAGAACGCAACGTTCCAAGTCTTATCATAGAGGGAGATGTATCGTAATTTGATACATCTCTTTTTCTAATAAACGAAACATTTAAAACTAAGTGGATGCTCATGTGCTTGGACTACAAGTGTAGCGGGATGACCTTTTGTTAAACGTATGCAATGAGATTAAGTTGATTGGAGTGGAGACTGTATGACTCCTTGGGGATCAGCGATAGAGGAACGAAGGCTAAAAGCATCATGTCCTGTGATAACGCCTTCGTGACCAACACCCTGCTGTCGCTGCGCTTTCGCATAAACAAAATCCTCTGCTGTCACTATGTTAGCACTACGCTTTCGCGCAATAAACATCTGTTGCCCCAAGCGGCTCATCGGACGCCCCCAGGAAGCTATGCTCTGCGCGAAAGCGAAGCGTCAGCAACAAATGTTTTCTGTAGCGAAAGCGAAGCGGCAGCTACAAATGTTTTAACTGCGCGAAAGCGAAGCGACAGCAGCAAATGTTTTCTGTAGCGAAAGCGAAGCGACAGCAACAAAACACCCAGTCGGAATGGAAATCAACCCCTCACTTTGCCAAAGAGTTACTTACCTTCATTAACATAATAGTTTTTCAACAACAAAGAAGGAGGCTACGTCTTAAGCGTAACCTCCTTCTTCAAATTAACTATTTAACGAATAATGCTTCAATTTCTTCAGCATGAATTGGCTTACTAATATAGTAGCCTTGAATCGCATCACAGCCATAAGTAGTTAAAATATCTGCTTGTTCAGCCGTTTCGACACCTTCAGCGACAACTTTAAGTTCCATAGATTTTCCGAGTTGCACCATACCGTTCATAAGCTTTTGTGTTTTTTCAGATTTTAATAGAGAGCTTGTAAATGTTTTATCGATTTTTAATGTATCAATTGGTAGAATTTGCATATATCTAAATGAGCCATATCCGGTACCGAAATCATCTAGAATAAAGGCGATTCCTTCATTTTCAAGCTTACGCATTTGCTGTGTAATAAAGCTAGCAGCTTCTGCTTCTAGGGCAAATTTCTCGGTGATTTCGATTTGAATAAGGTTCGCTGGACAGCCAGTTTTCGCTAACGTGTCAAGAACTGATTTTGCCATGTTTTTATCTCGGAATTCGCGTACAGAAGAGTTAATAGATACTTTTAAATTAAGACCCGCTTTTTTCCAGATGAGTGCCTGTTCACAAGCTTTTTCTAGCATAAAGGAACCGATATTATTAATAAGACCTGTTTCCTCCGCAATTGGAATAAGCTCATCTGGTGAGACAACGCCTATTACTTCATCTTCCCAACGAACTAATGCTTCTACAGCTGTGATTTTACCAGAAGTAACATCAATTTGCGGCTGATAGAGGACTTTTAGGTTTTTTTGGTCAAGAGCCTGAAGTAAACGTTTTTCAATTAAAGCTTTACGATTTAATGCTTTATGTGTTGCTTTTGATAGGGAGACGATTTTATCGCCACCGGCCTCACGGACAGTTGTAATAGTAGCAATAGATGCCTTCATTAGTTGGGAGAATGTAGTTTGATCCTCTGGATAACGTGTAATCCCGCCACTAATAGAAATAGGGACAGCTACATTACTGTTATAAATTGGATGTTGTTGTAAGTAAGACAGGAAGCCTTGAATGAACCATTCACTTAATGGTGTAATCACGACAAAATCATTTTCGTTAATACGTGCCATTGTGCTATCTTGGAAGTACATTTTTATACGATTTGTAAACTCTACAATAAGACTTTGATCAATTTGCTGATCATGTAATTCTTTTAATGTATAAAATTTATCAATACTTAAATAGACGAAAGAGAAGTTTCTTTCATCCTCAATCATGTTGGAAATCACTTTTTCGAGACGATGTGCATTCATAAGACCTGTTTCTGTATCGATATAAGCGATCTTTTCAAGCTGATGTTGGATGGACTTAGACTTCGTGATATCCTTTTCAATCAATAAAAATTGTTGTTCATTTGTTTCGATATCAAATGTTGGGATAGCTGTGAGTAGTACCCAATAAGATTGGCCTGTTTTTGTAACTTTTTCGATTTCGCCTTGCCACGTTTGGCCATTGTTTAAATTACGCCAAATGGTAGTTGTAATCTTTTCACTTTCTTTATTATCAGGGAACAGTTGCCAGAACGTTTTACCAATTACACGTTTTGGTGTCCACTGACTCGTTTTTAGAAATTCAGCATTACATTCTAAAATGAACCCATCATGATCTAGTACTACTGTCATAAACGTCGAGTCCAAACCTTGTTTTAATTTTGCGAGAGTACCGCAATTTGAGACAGAATTAATCATTAATTCTGGTAGCATAAACATCATAAGGATGAAATGCTCTCCTTGTTCAATAAATGGTTTAGCTAGAAGCGCTGAGTTAATTTCTTCGTTTGTATACGTTTTCAGTTGAATTTGATTGATATACGTACTGTCATCATTTTGTAAAATGGTTTGAAACTTTTCTAATGAAAGTTGATGTAGTAAATTTTCGTGAATGAATGAAGCGGTATGTTCTTTAACAGTAGTAGCTGAAAAACCAAATAGCTGTTCAGCAAGCTTTCCCAAATGAATAATTTGTCCATCTTGATTCATGACAATTGCAGGAAAAGGAAGTGAATTTAAATAATGTTCATCAATGGTAAATAATTTATGCATATGACTCATGATTATTCGATCTCCTTGAGTAATCTATATATACTATTATTATAGTTAATTATCAGGAATTAGTCATTATGAATATGATTGTAAATATTTGATAATAAAAAATATAGGGACTTTTTTAGCGAAAAACATGGAAAGATTTGAAGATAAATAACATTTTTTAGTATATATATAGGGAGTGAGTAATGTGTGTGACATTTAAAAGAGATAGTATTTATTGGCTCTAGTGCATGTTATAGGTAGCGTTGGGCCTTTTTTATGTTTTATCGGTTACAGGTATTATATTATTTACATAGTAATTGTTAACTAGAAAAGATGTTTCGGCATTTGGCTACAACCAACGGAAGTATTGCTGTTTCGCTACATTGTTACAATTTTTGGTACTTGTAGTTGTCATTGCTTATGCCTCTCTTAGTTTAAAGAAATGGCCACCAAAATATCAAGTAATAGGGATTATGGATACGTTGATAGGTCTATTCCTCCTACTAACGAACGCTTCAATTGCCATTTTGTTAGTTAGTAGCAAAGTCTTATTCTGGGGAGGTAGCAGTTCTTTGATAGACCCGTTTACCTTCTACACGTTGTATCCTAGACAATTGTGTGTAACATGGCTTTCATATGAAGGGAAAGCAAAAATACAGTATGGTAGTTCCTTGCTCATTTATGGAACTCCCTTATAAAGAAGAAGGGGGAAGAATATGAAAGAAGTTTTTTCCTATGTAAAGCCTTATAAATGGACAGCATTCATCGCGTTTAGTTTAATGCTGTTGGAATTGTTTGTGGAGCTCGCGCAGCCATTGGTTATGGCGAAAATCATAGATGATGGAGTACAAGCTCAAAATCAAGGGATGATATGGCAATGGGGAATTGTGTTACTGGCCTTATCTTTCGTAGCATTTATAGCGGGTGTTGTGAATTCCTATTTTTCATCGCATACAGCACAGAGTTTCTCCTATGATTTACGAAATGCACTGTTTGAAAAAATACAATCCTTTACATTAGCTACTTATCAAAAATTTTCAACGGCTTCTCTTATAACAAGGTTAACGAATGATGTGACGCAAGTTCAGACGGTGCTGTTTATGAGTTTACGTATTATGCTTCGTGCACCACTTGCCGTTATTGGCAGCATCATTATGGCTTTTGTTGTAAACGCTAAACTAGCATTGTTTCTAGTAATTGGCGCACCGATTATTTTTATTTTTCTTATCGTTATGGTGGCAAAAGGTGTGTCTTATTTTGGACGTGTGCAAAAGAGAGTAGATCGTTTGAATCGAGTATTACAGGAAAATTTACAGGCTATTCGATTAGTGAAAGCTTATTTACGTGGTGCCTATGAAGCCTCTCGCTTTGATGAAGTTGCCTCCCGCTTAAAAATAGATACTGTAAAAGCTCTACGCACAATGGAGTATATTATGCCTGTATTGTTATTCATCATGAATATGAGTTTACTCGCAGTGCTGTGGTTTGGGACAAAACAAATAGCTTCTGGTACAACACCACTTGGAGATGTAGTGGCCATTGTCAATTATGCCATGCGTATGACAGGCTCGTTTTCGATGTTTGCCTTTATTATTATTTTTTATGCGCGTGCAAAAGCTTCAGCAGAGCGAATGGCAGAAGTACTTTCGACTGAAAATGAGATTGAACTACCATCAACTTCAGAGAAAACAACGAATGATTTGAACTTCGGAGAATTAGCGTTTGAGCATGTAAGCTTTACGTATCCTGGGGGAGACGCACCTGTACTTTCCGATGTAAGCTTCCGAGTGAAATCGGGTGAAAAGCTTGCCATTATGGGGGCAACTGGTGCAGGGAAATCAACGCTATTACAGCTTATCCCACGTTTTTACGATGTGACAGAGGGCAAAATCGTAGTAGAGGGGAAAGATGTACAGCAATGGGATTTACAAGAACTGCGCGAAACGATCGGCTATGTACCACAACAATCTTTATTATTTACCGGAAGCATTGCTGATAATGTTCGTTGGGGCGATGCAGAGGCCGACATGGATGCAGTGCTACACGCGACTATGCAAGCACAAATCCATGCTTCTGTGGAAGATTTCCCGAATGGGTACGAGACGAGAGTCGGTCAGAAGGGTGTCAATCTTTCGGGTGGTCAAAAACAAAGATTATCGATTGCAAGAGCGTTATTAAGAAAAGGACATATATTAATGCTTGATGATAGTACAAGTGCGCTTGATGTGAAAACGGAGCAGGCATTATGGGAAGCATTGAGTGAAGAACAAGCAACGATGTTAGTCGTTACTCAAAAAATTCGCACAGCGAAAGGTGCACATCGTATTTTACTCATCGATGCTGGAAAAGTGGTCGCATATGGGACGCATGAAGAGCTTTTGCAAACGTCAGCGCTCTATAAAAAAATCGCAATCTCCCAACAGGAGGTGGAGGAATAATGGGATTTTTCCAAAAACCTTTTGGCTATGAGCCTATTTTGACGAAGGATGATGTGAAGCAAACGGTTAAGAAAAAGAAGGGACCTCGTGCGACAAATTGGAAAAGTACACTACTACGTTTATGGAAAATAGTCGATGAACAACGTGCACTACTACTGACCGTACTGTTACTTGTTTTTGTGAGTTCCATGTTGGCTCTTCTTGGGCCGTATGTAATTGGTAAAATGATTGACATGTACGTAACGCATGGAGAGCTTGCAGGATTAGAGAAGGGGATACTGCTGTTAATCGGCATTTATGCTCTATTAGCCGTATCGTTATTTTTGCAAAATTATTGGATGATTGGTATTGCTCAACAAACGATTTATCGTTTACGAACGAGTGTATTTGCTCATTTCCAAAGACTGCCGATTGCCTTTTTTGATCGTCGTCAGCATGGGGAATTAATGAGTCGGATGACGAATGATATTGAAGCCGTTAGCTCCACATTAAATAGCTCCTTTATCCAAGTATTTTCTAGTGTATTAACACTGACGGGAACAGTCATCATCATGCTAAGTTTAAGTCCTTTATTAACGGTATTAACGATGACGATTATCCCAATTATGTTTTGGGCGATGCGTTGGATTACACGGAGAACCGCACCGTTATTTAAGGAACAGCAAGCGGCTATAGGAGCTCTAAATGGCATGATTGAAGAAACGATTTCTGGCCAGAGGATTGTGAAAGCTTTCTCGCAAGAAGAACGAATGAAAGAGGAGTTTCGCGAAAAAAGTGTACGATTAAAAAGAACGGGCTTTTGGGCACAAACATACTCTGGCTATATTCCGAAGGTCATGAACTTTTTAAACAATATGAGTTTTACAATTGTGGCTGGTATTGGCGGTATACTCGCTCTTTATGGGCATGTGTCTATCGGCGTCATTGTTATTTTTACAGAATACGCAAGGCAATTCACACGACCGTTAAATGATTTAGCCAATCAATTTAATACCGTATTGTCAGCGATTGCTGGTGCAGAGCGTGTATTTGCGCTACTGGATGAAATGCCTGAAGAGGAGGCAGCTTCAGCGCAAAAGCATAAGCTAGAAGGACAGGTGAGCTTTCAGCATGTGTACTTCAAATATGAACAAAAAGAAGAAGCTTACACGTTGAAGGACATTCATTTTAACGTGGAGCCCGGTCAAACGGTCGCTCTTGTTGGAGCAACCGGAGCAGGCAAAACAACGATTTTGCAGCTGATTGCAAGATTTTATGAAGTATCAAAAGGTGAGGTTTTATTTGATGGTGTCAACGTACAGCAAATAGAACGACAAGCATTGCGCTCACAAATGGCCTTTGTGTTGCAGGATCCGTTTTTGTTTGAGGCAACTGTACGTGAAAATATTCGTTATGGTCGATTAGATGCTAGTGATGAGGAGATCAAGGAAGCAGCAAAGCGTGCAAATGCCCATGACTTTATCATGTCGCTAAAGGATGGCTATGACACAATACTTGCCGCAGATGGCAGTGGCATTTCCCAAGGCCAAAAACAGTTATTGTCCATTGCACGAGCATTGATTGCCGACCCGAAAGTTTTATTATTGGATGAGGCGACAAGTAGTATTGATACCGTTACGGAGCTTGCGATTCAGGAGGCTCTTGATCTGTTAATGCAGGGACGCACAAGTTTTGTGATAGCTCACCGTTTGAATACTGTGCATAATGCCGATATGGTACTTGTCATGCACAAAGGTGAGTTAGTCGAAGCAGGCTCTCAACAAGAGTTAATGGAATCTGGTGGTATTTATGCGCAGATGCTACAATCTTCGTCCCATCATCTTGATGAGTAGGGTGAACGAAACGATGTAGGTATAAATTTCATTCCTCAAACATAAATAAGAGTAATTCCGAAGTTTTTGGGATTGCTCTTTTTTTAGTTGGAATATAGCATAGCATTTTAAATTTTAAATGTAATTTATTTATAAAAATAGTATAATTATGGATAATGACGAAATAAAAAATTCAGGTTTATTATTCACCGATAGAAGATTTATGAATGATATTTTGCCTAGGTGAAGGAGCGACTGGACGTTCATTCGCAGTGGAAATCGGATCTTCAGATAAATGGGGTGTGTACAAACACACACGTGATTATAGTAACTTTCAGTCATTATAACCGTCAATAATCATAGTAACTTTTTAATTTCACTAAATTTGAAAAGAATTGTTAATAATTAGAAGTGTCAAATTTATTTTGTTGCAAGATTATTTTCTTTCTTGCTACAATAGGGCGATAGTTTGATACAAGAACGGAGTAAATGATGAATATTTCAGTAATGACAGTGTCTTTTCCGTTAGATGGGGAAACATTAAATGAATTAAAATTATTGTGTGAAGAAGCGACTACAAATGACTATCGCGTCTATGAAACGGCTATGGGTTTGCCTATGGCGAGTTCCTTTGAAACGAAGGGCTTTATGGTACTTGCTTATGAAGATGACAAAGATGTCTTAGTCGGTGCAGCAAGTGCAATAGATTTAATGGGGCTGCATACTTATGAATGGTCTTTAGTTGTAACACCTACGTACCGTCAAAAAGGAATTGGAACGGCTCTAGTAGATGTTTTACAGGCAGGCCTCGAGGAGCGCGGAGCAGAGGGGCAATTGGCGGTAGTAATAGACGGCTCACCTTTTGGACACACGTTTATTGAAAAGAAAGGCTTTACATATAGCTTTTCAGAAGCCACTTTAGAAACAAAAGCAGAGTCAGTAGAATTAAAGGATGATATCGAAATTATCCCTTATACAGATGAACAGGCAGAGCTGATTGCTATTTATAGCGCAGCGTTTGGAGATCTACCTGAAGAGTCTGAAGAGCTAATCGCTTTTAATACATCAACGACTGGAAGAAAACTGTGGGTAGCACGTAAAGAAGGAAAAGTTGTTGGAACCGTGACGACTGCCCAGGAAAATGAAATTCAATGGGTTACAGCATTGGCAGTACATCCAACTTGTGAGGGGCAAGGGATAGGTACTGCAATGCTTTCGTTTTCCAAAGATTATGCAAGCAAAATTGGTGCGAAATGCGTCATGCTAGATGTAGAGATTGACAATAGAAAGGCGCTTTCTGTTTATGAAAAGGCCGGCTTTATGAAGGCTCAGCAAATAGACTATTTTGTAAAACATTAAGTGAAGAGTGAGGAGTGTGCTTTATGCATCGCTCCTCACTTTTTTTGTGTCCACGAAGTCAAAATACGGAGATAAGGAAGTAAGGTCTCCAGATGAAGATAACGAACTACATGATTTGTCTTTTGCTCAAAGGAAAATCCAAGGGAAACATCATTCGATCGTGGGATAAAAGGCTGAAAAGAATACTCGTGATCATGCAAATGACTACTTTATCAAAATTTGTTCAAAAGTGAACAAAAGTTGATTTGCATCTTTTTCTGGAAAGTTTTACGCTGATTAAGCCAGTCGATTAAAGGATGTCTTTTTTGGTTTTTTGGGAATGGAATAATTTTATATAAAGAGTTGGAAAATGGTTTTTAATGATTCAACTGTTGCAAGTAATGCAGAAGTAGTACCATCACTAACTCTAGGGTCATGTCATATGCGAAATCCAAAAAGTATTAATAGATTTTCAACAATACTCGTTGAAAAGCATTTAAATCGAGTGAGAATTTTCAACATTAATTTCAAAATCACTATTATCAAATTATGTTGGAAAAGCAACAAAAGTTGATTTTTATTTTTTTGTAAAATGCGATACAGTTGATAACTGTAAACAGAATGATAAGAAAAAAGAAAAAAATATGTTTAAGATCATTCATTTTGAGGTATAGGTTAAGTGTAAAAGGTAAACAATTTTGTATTTGTAGTAATAGTAGTGATGTTTCTAAGTCCTTCTTCTTCATCTAATGCTAACTCGCAAGCTTTTCAAAGTAAGAGGGCATTCACTTTTTTGAAAAGTATGTTGACCCTGATTCAGAATGGAAACCTGACTTTAAGGACGTAGAAAAAATCTAAAAACGGGATATACATCTTATTTAGGAATAACAAGGAGTGCTATTTACCGTATCAGCATTTTATCTGATACATAAATATAAATAAAATAAAAAACAATGAAATGAGAGGATGATATAACCTTGAAAGGATGTCCTTTTTTGCTCATAAAATGTAATAATATTACAAACAATAAAGAAAATGGATTTTTGTAAGCGATCCACATAACTGGGGATGCATCTTATTAGAGAAAATATTTTAAGAAGTGTTATTTACCGTATCAGCATTTTTTGATACGTAAATATAAAAAAATACAAAGAAAGGAGAGTCTAACCTATGAATAAAAAGATCATACAAGCCGTAGCAATCGCTACGTTACTAAGTGGAATGGCTATTTCACCTCAATTTGCTTCAGCGGAGGGAGAAAAAGAAAAAGTAGTTCCTTACGTATCGAAAGGAGCGGTGACATTTATCCCGAACGAAGATTCGCAAGGACCGGTAGATCCAACTGACCCAGATCCAGAGAAGCCAGTGGATCCAGTAGATCCGTTAGATCCTGGGGTACCACCAGGACCAGGAACTGGTGGCCCATTAGGCATTGATTTTGTATCGAATCTCGATTTTGGTATTAATGAAATCTTGAGCAAAGATATGACCTACTATGCGAATGCTCAAAAGTTACGTACCGGTGAGACGAGTAAATTTGTACCAAACTATGTGCAAATCTCAGATACTCGCGGAACAAATGCCGGATGGACATTAACGGTTAACCAAGAAGGTCAGTTTTCTAATGCTACAACGCAAAATAAAAAATTAAATGGCGCGCAAATCAAATTTGTAAATCCGACTGTCACAGGTAAAAACGAAGCGACAGCGCCAACAGCGGCTAAAGAAATTACGTTAGATCCAAATGGAGCTGAGTCACTTGTCATGTCAGCAAAAGCAACTGAAGGGGCTGGACTTTGGGTAAACCTTTGGGGACAGGTAGATGAGATGACGAATAGTAAAGGTGAGAAAGTACAAAAAAATAAAGCGATTTCCCTTTCTATTCCAGGGAAAACGCCAAAAGATGCTGTTACATACAGTACAAAATTAACATGGAACTTATCGGATGTTCCAGGTAATTAATAATAATAATAATAATAATAAAGGATGATAAACATGAAAATTAATTTAAAATCGCTAGGCGTTGCAACAACAATGTTAACAGCTTTCGCATTAGGAGGAAGCGTCACTTCTTATGCGGCAGAAGGAGAAAAATATGAAAGAATTTATAACTCGAATGCAATTATCGAATTTACACCAAATGATGGCGAAGGCTCCATAACACCGCCAGTAGATCCAACAGATCCGGAAAATCCGAATCCAGTAGAACCAGTAGATCCAACTGATCCAAACGGTCCAAATCCGGGAACGGAGGGTCCATTAAGTATTGACTATGCATCTAGTTTAAGCTTTGATAAGCAAAAAATTACTTCTACCGATCAAGTTTACAAAGTAAAACCACAAGAATTTGGCAATCGTAATCCTAAAGAAGGCCCAAACTATGTTCAAGTGACAGATAGTCGTGGTACAGATGCAGGTTGGTCACTGCAAGTGAAACAGAATGGTCAATTCAAGAGCACTAAAAATCATGTACTAACGGGTGCTGAAATTCAGTTCAAAAATGCTTGGGTGAATACGGCTTCTAAATCTCCAAAACCGTCTATTATTAAATCTGAATTTAGTTTAACACCGGAGGGAACTGGTGTAGCTGAAAATATTATGACCGCTAAAGTAGGAGAAGGTAATGGTACTTACGTTTTAGTATTTGGTGATAACCAAACAGCAGCGAATAGTATTGAACTTCATGTCCCAGGTGCAACTACAAAATATGCAGAAAAATATTCTACATCATTAACTTGGACACTGACAGACGTACCAGGAGCAGGTGGGGAACCAGAAACACAACCAGAAACACAACCAGAAACACAACAATAATAAGCATAGTCATGATAGGGGACTGTCATAAAAGCAAAATAGTAACCTATCATGTCATTGCAATATTGTGAGATACAGGTAAAAACCCTTATAAGCTCCTGCTAATTCAATTTACAATAAGCGCGAGTTAAAAGTGTAGCGACAGGAGGATCACGCCTTCGTGACATCCTGTTGCTCCATTGTTAGAGGAAAGCATGGCGGGTTTTTACTAATAACTTTAAATCGTTGAAGAATTTTAAGCAGTAAGGATGGTAGAAATTATGAAGAAAAATAAGTTATGGACCTTATTCGGACTATTGATTGCAAGCCTAGTATGGTTAACACCATTAGCTTCTGCATCTGAATTTAATTTTGGTGTGTATACCGTCATTCCAGATAACCAAATTGATAAACAAAAATCTTATTTCAATCTGAGAATGGAGCCTAATCAAAAGCAGACATTAACGATTCAATTAAAAAATAATACGGAAGATGATGTTGTCATTGAGCCGATCATTCATTCAGCTACAACGAATATTAATGGAGTTGTAGAGTACGGCCCTACAAATGCTAAACCTGATTCTTCATTGCCTTATGAGTTAGGGGATTTAATAAAAACAGATAAGGAAGTTACGATTCCAGCTAAGGGAAGTAAGGATTTATATTTACATGTAACAATGCCTGAAGAAGAATTTGATGGAATTTTAGCGGGTGGCATTACATTAGAAGAGAAGAAAGCACCGTCAAAAAATACCGAGGAAACAAAACAAGGTGTAAGTATTGAAAATAAATATGCTTATGTAGTAGGAATTACCTTACAAGAGACGGTTGTTGAAGTGAAGCAGGATTTACAATTACACGATGTTAAAGCTGGACAATTGAATGCGCGTAACGTCATTAATGCTACGCTTCAAAATCCAACGGCAACGTATTTAAACCGTTTTGAAGTAGACGCGGAAGTTACGGAAAAAGGGAAAACAGAGGTGCTCTATGAATCGAAAAAACAAGACATGCAAATGGCGCCCAATTCAAACTTTAAATATCCGATTTCGCTAAATGGAGAAAAATTTAAAACGGGAACATATACGTTACATGTAAAGGCTAAGTCGAGCAAAGAATCATGGGAATTCGAAAAGGACTTTACCATTAAAGGGGAAGAAGTAAACCAATTTAACGCAACGGATGTATCAATTGAAGGTCCGAATTATCTAGCGTATTTGGTAGGATTGTTAATTTTAATAGTAGTAGGGTTACTAGTGTATATAGTTTATAGCAAAAAGAAGCAGAAAAAAGAAAAAGAACAAGAAACGAACGAATAGTTGATGAAAAAATACGCATTTTTATTGAAAGCTTGGGATTATTCCTTGTTACCCTATAGGTAAACTTTATATTTTTGAAATATCTCAAGTGTGTGGATAAACCATTTTTATCTATGTCTAAGTAGAGGCTGATTTCAGCTAAGGGCTACTTGCTTTTGCACATAAAACATTCAATCCGTGCAGGGTCCCCCCGCCTTTCCAGAAGGAAGTTTTGCTCTGCGACAGGAGCACTCGAGTAGTCCTTCGCTAAAATCAGTTGAAAATGGTCATTCATTAGCGAAATACTAAAAAATTTATCGGGTATTTATAAACATATATTTCCTAACCAACAAGACAACATGCCCTGATAAATTCTCTCACTATTAAAGATATACATACTAAGGTAGGTGGAAAAATGAAGAAAATAGCAATGGTGATGATGGTCATTCTTCTCGTTTTTTCTGAGTTGAATGTATATGTAGCGGATACGTCTGTTGGTTATGAAAATCCAGCAGTTGAATGTCAAGAACAGTCAGAGTCCATTAGTGAAGAAGAGTCAGCAAATGCATGTGAAGAACAGCCAGAGTCTGGAAGTGAGGAAAATCCAGCAACAGAAGGTGAACAACAGCCAGAGTCTGGAAATGAAGAAAATCCAGTAACTGAAGGTGATCAACAGCCAGAGTCTGGAAGTGAAGGAAATCCAACAACAGAAGGTGATCAACAGCCAGAGTCTGGAAGTGAAGAAAATCCAGCAACAGAAGGTGAGCAACAGCCGGAGTCTGGAAGTGAAGAAAACCCAGTAACTGAGGGTGAGCAACAGCCAGAGTCTGAGAGTGGAGAAAATCTAGCGCCTGCGTGTGAGCAACAGCCAGAGTCTGGAAGTGAAGAAAACCCAGCAACTGAGGGTGAGGAACAGCCAGTGTCTGAAGGTGAAGAAAATCCGGAAATTGAATGTGCGGAAGAACCTCAAAGTGAAGAAAACCTGGAAATTGCATGTGCGGAGGGAGAATATTTAGTTAGCGAAGAAGAGCTAACAATTGAAGGTGAGGAACAGCCAGAGGTAGACAGTAAAGAAAATCCAGCACCTAAATGTGAAAGAGTTGTTCCTCTTGATCCTAAAGGAATTCCAATAAGTTATGTTGGTAAAATTGGCGATATTGATTTTGGGGATTTGGATAAGGATGGTTCTCCGGAAGAATTAGGATTTACGCAAATGTCATTAAATAGGGGACTTGAACTGCCAACAAGAGAGAAAGATAAAAGAACTTATTACATGTATTACGGGGATGTTCACAATGAGCGGTCATTGAACTCATTGAAAGATGAGAAGGCTTATGTGAAGCATGAGGATGATTGGTTACATCCGTTGCCTAGCATGGATACAACACTTTACGATGTAGTGAATGGAAGGAATATACAAGCACAAAATTTCACAGTAATGACAGCTCTAGCTATGGAGGATCCTAATCAAAATTATGGTGTCGCAACATATCATTATTACCAAGGAAGACCTGGTCGTGAAAACCGAATAGGAAAGGCGAGCGCAATGGGATTTGTGGTTGCTAATGGGGAGGAGACAATATATGCATTTAAGGATACTTGGTTTCAATCTGGGGGCATGCCACTTCTAAAACTATATAAAAATGAAAAAACACATGAATTGATTGCTTATGCAGCTGTCATTAATGGTCAATACGTAGATGGATATGTGAAATTTAAAATGAGTCTGATGAGTGAGAGAAAAGGGCGTATTAATGTCAGTATGAAGTATTTGAAATTAAGTAATCTTTATACTTATATAAATTTTGCTTATACAGTTAATATGGATATTTTTACGCGTTGGAAAAGAAGTAAGATATATTCATTAGGAAATAATGAAGGATTTTATTTTCATGAGAAGAGACTAGGGGGAAACGGTCCAGGGGGAGACAAACAAGATTATTTTCTTTATTTCTACCGTGATGGTTATGAGAATCATCCAACTAGATTTAAAGCAAATGATACCGGGCAATCCTACGTTTTCGGGGAACGCCTTTTCTTTAATTTAGATGGGTCAGGCACCCAAGATCCAGGCCGGGGTGGGCAATATCCCTATGAGAATGCGACAAATTCAGCCTGGGCATTAAGGTGGGATAAGGAAGATCTAAAGCGTGGCAAAATCAAAGAAGCGAATCTTCAGATTGCGGTAACTGAAAGACCAGATGTTGCGCCAACGTTAAACTTGAATAAAGATGTTGAATATACAGATGGTGGTTATCGTATTTCAGGAACATGGAAAGATGCAGACAGTGATACTGTCAGTCTTTATTATACGGTAGATGGCGGTGTGCCTAAGGAAATAGGCAATTATATAAATGAAAATATGAATACAGATGTTTCATGGTCGCATACGATTCGGAGAAATGAAATAACAGAGGGAGTAGATCACGAGATTGCTGTATATGCGATTGACTCAGAGAATCTGCAATCTAATATTGAAAAGATAAAAATTGCCTATCACAATATAGCGCCGGTGGTGACTATAGATAATGATGGTACTTATACAGATGAAGGATATTATATTTCTGGAACATGGAAAGATGCAGACAGTGATACTGTCAAACTTAATTATATAATAAATGGTGGTGGTGGTGTTTTTTCTGGGCAAATAGGAGAATATAAAAATACGAATCCAAATACAAATGTACCGTGGAAGTTCATAATTCCAATTAACCAAGTAAAAAAGGGTCTAGATCACACGGTTACTGTATACGCGGATGATGGAACAGATTACTCCAATTTTGAAACGAAAAAAATACGCCCAGAATTATCCGTTGAAGAGCGGGTGTTTGATGAAGATGGTAACGTGCCAACAGACGTTGCGCCGGGTGAAATAGTAAGCTATAAGATTTTAGTAGATTCTGGCTATATTTCGGAAGATAAAGGCACATATGACCAACTTACGATTACACAAAAATATGATACACATTTAGAACCACCAACAGATCTTAAAGTAATCAATGCAAATGGTGGTAAAATTGGTGAGGCAATATACAATACTTCTACAAATACAGTTGAAGCAAAACTCGATCCAGGCTTGAAGCGCTCTACGGAAGTAAACGTCACTTTTAATGCTAAAGTAAAAGAAGATGCGGCAGAAGAAGAAGTTGTAAGTCAGGCGACAGTAGCAGGGAAATACAGTACGGGTGATACAGTTAATAAGACATCAAATGAAGTGAAAATCAAGATTACTGGCGTGTTGAAGTTCATTTCATCACCTCAAGTGATTGGCTTTGGAGAAGTGCTTAAGATTTCGCCACGAAATAAAACGTATCAACTCATCCAAGTTGATGAGCCTTTGGCAGTAAAAGATACTCGTGCGTTGTCGGGAAAACCGTCTTGGACGATGAAAGCTAAGCTAATTCAGCCGCTAACAAGCAGCAGAACAGGTTCTAAATTAGAAGGCTTACAGTACCGCTATGGTGAAAATGTTTCAATCCTTACTGAAAATGCTTCAGCAGAGATTTATGCAAAGGAAACAACAAACAGAGAAGTAGTCAATATTTCTAGGACATGGCAACCAGACGAAGACGGTCTTTATTTAGAAGTAGCAGCCGGAACTGCTAGAGCTGAAGCTTATACAGGAACGATACAGTGGGTACTTGAGAATGTACCGGTGAATGAATGATGTCGCATTTGTCTACATCAAAAGAGGATCTCTTATTCTAATCAGAGATTACCTGAGGTGTGCTATGCTATAATAGCAGAAATAAGTACCTCCCAATCATTTGCCATTCTCACAGTGCATGGTTGATAACTAAATGATTTTTAAAAAAGAAAACATGAGATTGAACATTTATCAATCTCATGTTTTTTAGGTGCTATATGGATGTATTTGTTTTGTGCTAATTCTTGAAGGATAAAATATATTCTTTAGAATGGAGGGACTTTGAAAAATGGAACAGAAACAACTAACCTCATGGCGTCCTAACGGTTTTATGCAATGGTTATTGACAGTCATTGCAGTAATTACATTGCCGTTTATAAGTTTTTTGACATACTATATATGGAATCCAACTAATTATTCTAATAAAATGAGTTTCCTTGCCATGATTGCATTGGCAATTCCAATGTTTTTATTAATTTTAACAGTATTGATCATCGTGCTATTAATACTAGCTGTATGGAAAAAAGCTGTAATCGCTCGAGCACTTTTGATTCCTTCATTGTTATTATTGATGCTTCTAAATATAGTACCGACTACTAAAATGTTTAACTATGCTAAAAGCGAAAATGTTTCGGTTTCTCTTACTGATCATTTTTTTAGCACGACAAAAATTACATCAAAATTTACTCAGGATGTTGTCTATGGAAAAACGGCAGATGGCGAAGAGCTAAAGCTTGATGTGTGGCCTGCTCATGATAGTTCAAAAACGGCACTGAATCCTGCTGTTATCATAATCCACGGAGGCGGATGGGTTGAAGGCGATAAAGGGACTACACCACATTGGAATCAGAAGTTTAGTGAATTAGGATATACCGTTTTTGATGTACAATATCGTATGCCTCCTGAAGCGGGATGGAAAGATGAAGTAGGCGATGTGAAATCAGCAATAGGATGGGTAGTAGAACATGCGGATACCTACAAAATTGACCCCGAAAAAATAAATGTCATGGGTCAATCGGCAGGAGGAAATCTAGCTATGATGGCTGCCTATAGTATGGGAGAGGAAAAGTTACCTCCTTCAACTAATGTAGCCTCAGTAGCTATTAATTCTGTCATTAATATATATGGACCAGCAGATATGACAGAGGGTTATAAGCATAATCCTAGCCCTGACTATGTAGAAACTGTTATGGAAGAGTATATCGGAGGTACGCCTTCACAATTCCCTGATCGTTACAAAATACTGTCTCCTATCAATTATATTGATGAAAATACACCGCCGACTATTACGATTTCCGGAACGAGTGATCGTATTATCCCGACAGAACAGGCTGAAGCTTTAGATAGGAAACTAAAAGAAAATAACGTTCCGCATGAACTTTATCTTCTTCCAGGAACGGATCATGCGTTTGATATATTTTCAGATAACGTAAGTACTCAGTTTGCTTTTGAAAAAGTCAAAGCCTTTCTTCAAAAGTATAATTAATGAATATAGATGATAGAGCGAATCTACATAAAAACTAGAAATAAAAGTGAACCTACTTTAT
Organism: Lysinibacillus sp. G1-3; assembly: GCF_056322905.1. Lineage (NCBI taxonomy): Bacteria > Bacillati > Bacillota > Bacilli > Caryophanales > Bacillaceae > Lysinibacillus > Lysinibacillus sp. G1-3. Next base: position 44,879 of record NZ_JBWHYQ010000021.1, on the reverse strand, counting down.
TTCTAGTTTTTATTTGTGAAGTGGAGAGAGAGGGATGGATCGTAATTAGATACATCTCTTTTTCGGTTTTAATACGTAAAAAGAAAAGAGGCTTTACACAGATGAGGAGTGATATGTTGTCATCCCTCACTGATTCTATTCCTTTTCAAATTGAAAAATATCTTGATTGATCATTGCATGAAAGTAGCTATCCATTTCCTTCGCTGAAACTTCTTTTCTATTTTGTAACCACCATGTACTTAATGTTGTAAGGACACCTGAGTGGAATTCAATAATCAACTCAGATGGTATCGTATGATTTTTACAAATGCGTTGTAATTCTTCATTTTCCTGTTTCTTCATTTCACGAGTTTGATAAGCCATAAAGTTAATAAATTGTTCATCATCCATTTGCGCCTCTAATATTTTACCAATCTCTTTATGACGTAAGAATTGTTCTATCACTTGAAATGGCTTCGTTAATCGATCGAAAAGTGGTACGGTCAATGCTTCTTCTTGATCTTGTCTAAGCCCAAATGCCAATAATGCATTTTTATCCTCAAAATGTTGATAAAAAGTTGTTCTGTGAACCATGGCACGATCACAAATTTGGTTAATAGTAATGGCACTATATTTCTGTTTTGGTTGGGTCATTAATTCAAATAAAGCTTCCCACAATAATTTATGTGTACGTCTAATACGTAAATCCAGCTGCCTCTCATTATTTTTCATCTACACTTCTCCTATTCTGTAGTTTATTTATACAACTGTTGAAAATTGATTCTGCCTATTTAATCTACAAATGTATAGTATATTACGTGTGTTCTTTTGTATACACATGTATTAATAATCAAGACGGCAGGAGGAAAGTTAATCAATGAATATGACGACTACGAGTTCTACAAGTAGCAAAGTTGATCTTTCTACTATTAGACATAAGCCAATAATAATCGCATTAATGTTAGGTGCAATGGTCGCGCTTTTAAATGAAACATTACTCGGTAATGCTTTAACTGTACTTATGGGAGAGTTTGATGTAACAGCTTCGACCATTCAATGGCTTTCTACAGCTTACATGTTAGTTGTGGGCGTTTTAGTACCGATTACAGCTTTACTTCAACAATGGCTCACAACAAGACAAATGTTCTTAACCGCCATGATTACCTTTTTAGTTGGTACATTGATTGCTGGAGTCGCGCCGACTTTTAGCATTTTATTGATCGGCCGTATTGTCCAAGCAATCGCCACTGGATTAATCTCACCATTACTAATGAATACGATTTTAATAATTTGTCCACCTGAAAAACGTGGCGCCACAATGGGCTTAATCGCACTTGTGATGATGTCTGCTCCAGCAATTGGCCCGACATTATCGGGAATCATCGTTGATTCACTTGGCTGGCGCTGGTTATTCTATCTTGTTATACCTATAGCCATCATTTCGATTTTAATTGGAATGAAGTATCTTCAAAATGTCTCTGAGATAACACGACCAAAAGTGGATTACTTATCCATTCTTTTATCAACATTAGGTTTCGGTGGGATTGTGTATAGCTTTAGTTCATCCGGTGATTTCGGGTGGTCAGATCCGAAAGTTTATATCACTTTAATGATTGGGGTTATAGCGTTAGTCATTTTTGTTGTTCGTCAATTAAAAATAGATCATCCCATTTTAGAACTGCGTGCCTTTAAATTTCCAATGTTTGCTTTGTCAGTTGGGTTAATATTCATCGTCATGATGTCTCTGTTCTCAACGATGACATTATTACCGATGTTCTTACAAATGGTTTTACTTGTGACAGCCTTTAAATCAGGGCTCATCATGCTACCAGGAAGTATTATTAGCGGCATCATGGGGCCGGTTGCAGGTTTACTATTTGATAAATTAAGTCCAAAAACTATTATCGTCCCAGGTATTGGGCTAGTAGCCTTTGCGATGTGGCTATTCAGTGGCATTAACGCAGAAACGACATTACCACAAATTATTTTGATGCATAGCGTATTAATGGTGGGCCTCATGTTTGTCATGACCGTACAAACATATGGATTAAATCAATTGACACCAGAGTTTTATCCACACGGTACAGCGATCTTTAATACGCTATCGCAAGTAGCCGGCGCAATTGGAACAGCTATATTTATATCTAAAATGACGACAGGTACAACTAAATATATGGAAAGCTCAACAAATCCAATGGATCCAGTTGAAAAGGTAAATGGTTTAACATCTGGCTTCCAAGGGGCATTTACGCTCGGGTTAGTCTTTATAATTGTTGCCCTCGTTGTATCGTTTTTCTTAAAAGGACAGAAAAAGAAAGTAAAAGCCACTCAGCTTATAGAAAAATAAAAGGTTGTAAAAAGGTTGTAAACGTTGTATTCGTGGGCGAGTGGATATATTGCCACATTGGCGATGGAAACGGTCATTTTACAATTAGTTTATAAAATATGAAAAAGAGAGATGTATCGTATGTTTGATACATCTCTCTTTCTGTTTTTAGATAAGTGTGAAGAAAATGTTTTTTATTCTATTTATTGGTAAAAAACACTAGAAGTCCACAAGTTAATTGTGTAAGCTAGCATTAGGAAACCGTTTATCATAAATTTGTAACTATCTTCATATAGTAATAGCAAGCCTATGAAAGGAGTCGTTACCATGCGCATGCCGGCACTACCTAAAAAGAAGTCTCCTCCAAAGGAAGCACCAAGGTCATGGTGGAAAGTTGTAAAAGCGTATTTATCCAGAGGAAGGTTTTACCGCATACCGCCTCGGAAATGATAGATGGGTATTGAATGTTCGATGCAAAAAAAGTCGCTATGAAGGCGACTTTTTTTACATCTGTTCATTTTCTAATAGAAAAGTATTTTTGGTTGGACCAATTAAATACAGCTCATGCATGGCTCGAGTGAGTGCCACATACAGTAGTTTTCGATCAACTTTTGTATCGTAGAAAGGTGTATCGAAGGCAGCTACGATTACAGCATCAAATTCAAGGCCTTTTGCTAAATGACTCGGCACAACGAGCAATAAATCCTGATTAATAGACTCGTCTTCAGTTAAAAGCTGAGAAGCAATTTTTTTATCTTTTAATGCTTGCTGCATGGTAATCGCCTCTGCAGTCGTTTTACAAATTAAAGCAATGGAATGATGTCCATTGGCTCGAATGGCATCAAAAACCTCTTGTATTTGCAGGGCATCGAATGATGGAGCCTCTATATAGGTAGGGACATTGCCATGACGAACTACCGGCTCTACTAATGGCAGCTGTTCATCCATTTGTGCTAAAACCTTATTCGCAACTTCCATAATTTCAATGGTCGTTCGATAGCTTTTTTGAAGTGTTCTAAAGCTTGCTCTAGGAAATAGATTTTGGACAGGTTCCCAGGCAGTAAGGGAACGATAGCTATGGATCCCTTGTGCTAAATCACCGACCATCGTAAACATATCTGTATCCAGTCCTGTTTTTAAAGCGGCAAGCTGAAATAAACTATAGTCCTGTACTTCATCGATGAAGACGACTTTCATTTTCCATTCATCAGGAATGCCCTTTAAGCGAGCTTGTAAATAATAAATGGCAGCTAAATCTTCAAGCACCCATTGTTCTTTAGCATGTGCCTGTAAAAATTGCTGTTGCTCAAGATAATGCCATTCCGGTGCAAGTTCTGCTAATAGCTCAGCATTTGTTAGAAGGGAGCGATAGAGAGTCTTGATGTTATGTTTAGAAAAGCGTCGCATATAAACAGTGGCTGTTGACTTTGCCTCTTTTTCAATGGCAGGAATGCGTTCATCACGCTCATCAATAAACTTCGTGACAACTCGACGACGTTTTTCATCATCACGGAATCCATCAAGTGCTCTGCCAAGTGCTGCATCATATTTTTTATGGAGCGTAATTAAAATAGCTTGTTTCTTTTGACGGGCATGGCTTGCTAGCACTTTTTTAATATGTGCCAGTCGTTTTTCAATCGGCATATAAGAAAATTCATATAAAAATAGCTTCTTTAAATGGGAGGCACGCATAATGCAATATTTTTCAATGAATACATCCTCAAATTGGTTAGCAATTTCCTGCTCAATCTTTTGCACGTAGCGCTCGATAACATCACGGTAATAAAGGGAGCCCTTCATTTCAGATATCCAAGAAGCTACCTGTTGGGGTTCACCCGCAACAAGCGATTCTAACTGCTCATTAGGATTTTGGAGTTTCAGTTTTAGCTTAGTCGCAGCTAGAACGTAATCGGTAAAGGTTGTTTGACAAATTTTATCGACACCAAGCTCTGGCAAAACATCTCCAATATAATCGATAAACAACTTATTCGGTGCTAAAATCATGAGCTGCTCAGGGTTAAAATGCTCGCCCATTGTATAGAGGAAGTACGATATACGGTGTAGGGCAATGGTTGTTTTTCCACTACCAGCAGCACCTTGAACGATAATCGGCTGACGAAGATGCGCTCGTATAATTTCATTTTGTTCTTTTTGAATGGTGGAGACGATTTCTGTCAAACGTACATCGGCTTTTCCAGCTAACGCTTCTTGCAGTAACTCATCGTTTGTCGTTAAATCAATATCTCGAATATCAAGCAATTCACCATCTTGGATTTTATATTGTCGCTTGGCAAATAGGTGTCCTTTATGGATTTCTCCACGAACATCATATTCCATATCCCCGAGGCGACCATCATAATAAACATTCGCTACCGGTGAACGCCAATCGACGATAATCGGCTCATGCGTTTCTCGATGAAACAAAGACGTTTTTCCGATATAAAGAAACTCTTCAGGATCTCCAGTCTTTTGAAAATGAATTCGAGCAAAGTATGGCTTTTTTTGAATAGCTTCTAAGCCTTCCTTTTGGTTCCGAGCCATTTCAAAAAAACGGGCATTTGCCAAAATATTATTGTAGCCCAAACTTGAATCTAAATAATCAAGATCCGCCATCGACTTACGAATATTCTCCTGAGCAGATTGCAAACCTCTTTGCGATTCATTTAAAATTTGCTGCATGTAATTTTTAGTAGAAGCAAGCCGCTCCACTTCAGCCTGAAAATCTGGATGTTGTGCAGTCATTTTTTAGCACCTCCTAATTACTTATGATGTTTTAATAAAACTTTTTGAAGAGAAAAGTAGACCCTAGCTCAAAGCCGAATCCGGACGCAATGAGGCCTAGGTATAATTAATGTAGATTCTCATACTACTATATATAATATTTACCAGCAAGTGAAATTGTAATAGGCTTATTAAGGAAAGAACAAGAGAACATGAATGATAGAAAATCGCTCGACCAACTAAAGGTGAGCAAACTAGGAGGTTATTAGATTGGAAATTTTTGCTCATAGAGGCGTTTCGGCACATTACCCTGAAAATACAATGGCTGCTTTTACGGCCGCATCGAAGCTTCCGATTACAGGCATTGAGCTAGATGTTCATTTAACAGCAGATAGGGAGTTAGTCGTTATTCATGACGAAACAATCGACCGCACATCAAACGGCTCTGGCTACATCAAGGACTACACGCTACAAGAGCTTCGTGCATTTGATTTTGGCTCCTGGTTTTCAGCTGAATTTGAAGATGAAAGCATACCAACTCTAGGAGACGTATTAGAACTGTTTGCAGGCACAAATCACCGCATTAACATCGAGCTCAAAACCGATGTATTCCCATATGACGGGATAGAAGCCCTTGTGATTAGAGAGATAGCTGCCTATCAAATGACAGAAAGAGTGATTATATCCTCCTTCAATCATGAATCTATTCAGATGATCTCACAAAGAGCGCCATATATCGAAAAAGCGGCGCTGTTTGCAGAAATCTTAGTAGACTTTACCAGCTATACAGCCCAAATCCCGGCAAACGCAATACACGTCAACTTACCAACAGCGTTTCGGAGATCTGTTCAAGAAGCTCTAAATGAAGGAACGACTGTCCGTGTATATACAGTAAATGACGTCGAGAACGCAAAACAATTACAGCAGCTCGGCGTACAGGGGATATTTACAGATGACCCGGAGAAAATCGTAGCCGCGTTGGTAGGGTAGAATGGCTGGAGCGTGGATTGGGTGGAGTGGCGTGGCTGAAAGAAGAGCTAGGGTGAAGGAAAAAAGAGTCGAATTGACGGATAGAGAAGGCAAAGTATTAGAACCGGCAAGGTGATGGATAGAGCCGTTAAGGTCGTGGATAGAACCGCTCATATCGTGGATAGACTCGTCGAAGTCGTGGATAGAACCGCTCATATCGTGGATAGAACCGTCAAATCGTGGATAGAACCGCTCGAATCGTGGATAGAACAGCCCATATCGTGGATAGAATCGTCAAAGTTGTGGATAGAACAGCCCAAAACGTGGATAGACTCGTCGAAGTCGTGGATAGAACAGCCCGAAACGTGGATAGAATCGTCAAAGTCGTGGATAGAACAGCCCAAAACGTGGATAGAACCATCAAATCGTGGATAGACTCGCTCAAATCGTGGATAGAACCGCCAAAGCGATGGAAAGAAGAGCCGAATCGACGGAAAGAAGAGTCGAATCGACGGATAGAAAGACGAGAGCGACGGAAAGAAGAGCCAAAGCGACGGATAGAAATCAGAGTGACGGAAAGAAGAGTCGAATCGACGGATAGAAAGACGAGAGCGACGGAAAGAAGAGCCAAGGCGACGGATAGAAATCAGAGTGACGGAAAGAAGAGTCGAATCGACGGATAGAAAGGCGAGAGCGACGGAAAGAAGAGCCAAAGCGACGGATAGAAATCAGAGTGACGGAAAGAAGAGTCGAATCGACGGATAGAAAGACGAAAGCGACGGATAGACTTGCCGAAATCGTGGATAGAACCATCAAAATCCTGGAAAGCTCCGCCGCAAATCGACGGAAAGCCCCGCCAAAACTCATAGATAGCCCCACGAAAATCCGCAGAAAGCCTTTATTCATAGGCTTTTCGGATTTAACGCGCTGAGGGAGCGCAATTCAGTGCGTTAAATCCCCGTATGAAAAGAATAGAGTTATTACCACTTAACGCGATTCTCTTCGATACTGCCTAGCATTTGCTTGATGACAAGTGTTTCGCCGTTGTCTAGTAATACGGTACCGTCGTAGTAGCCAAACATTTGGTGTACTTCAGATTTTACGAGGCCAGCTTTTGTGACGGCAACACGCTCGTAGAATGGGGAGAATGTTAATGAAACTTGGTTAGTGAATTTAGTTTTAATTTTCCACCGTTGCATTAAATCCTCTTGATTATAATTAAACAGTACATCTTCATGTATTTTTGTCATTTTGCCTTCAACGAAAACAGCATTTTCGGTCATTCCAGTTCCGTCTGTCCATTTACCGCCTAAGTTGAGTCCGATTCGTCTGCCTCGAACTCGTTGTGAGGCCATTCCCCAAGTCCATGTGGATTGACGCGGCCAAACGCCACGACTGTATTCTAGTACAGCGAAGTTTTCCTCAGGAGAAAATGTAAAGCGGCGAGTACCAATTGACACAAAACCAGAAGTAGGAAGTGTGTGATGCTTCCCTGTAAATTGGAATGTTTTACGGTTCCAAGGGATGACTACATTCAATGACTCGTCTGTAGGCGGATGTTGAATGATAAGCTTTGCACATAAAGTATCTCCATCAAAGTCTGGGATCGAAACGGATAGATGAGTTTCGTTTTGTACATATGTCATATCGATCATCATTTCACTATTTTTGAAGGTTACTGAATCTAGCACCTGTGTAGGCATTTTTAATTTTCCACCCAATGGAACTATAATTGTTTTTTCAAAGTAGCGCTGTGTTTCATATTCAAGGAAATAGACGAAGCAGACCGCTGCATAGTCTAGATGACTAATAGTAGCTGAGAAGATGATCTCATCACCGTAGACACACCAATAATTCCATTTCTTTTTGCGCATGATATGGCCACTTAAATTGCTGTTTATAAGAGGCTTGCGTGCAAATCCGATGGCAGCTGGATTTAAATTGCCTTTTTTATCGCATAAAAGAGTAGGTTGTATAATTTCTTTCTCAGCATGCTGCTTCACATTCAACATCCCTTCTGATCATAAAATAAATATTTATAATTCCTTACCCTTATTGTAGCAAAAACTAGCAAAGATAGTGCCAAATAAGACCACTTTCGACATTTTTATGAATAAGGACCTAGCTAATAGAAATATCTCTTTATACATATGTTGAACATAAGGAGGGGTAGTGTGGCAAAAATGTATAACAGACAGGCTGCTGTGCAGTATGCGAATTTATGGTGGAACAGGCGTAATCCAGCGTTTCCGAATTTTACTGTTGATTGTACGAACTATATATCTCAATGTTTACTTGCTGGGGGAGCACCTATGCGGGGGGCTCCAAACAGAGGGAAAGGTTGGTGGCTTCAGCATGGGAATTGGAGCTTTAGCTGGTCTGTTGCACATTCCCTTAGATGGTATTTGGAAGGCTCAACGACTGGATTAAAGGGAAGGCGGGTTCAGTCTGCCGAAGAATTAGAGCTTGGAGATATTATTTTTTATGATTTTCAAGGGGATGGGAGAATTGACCATTCTGTCATTGTGACTAGTATTCAAAATGGTATTCCTTATGTTAATGCACACACTTCAGATAGTATTAACCGACCCTATTTTTATGAAGATTCAACAGCCTATACGCCAAGCATGACTTATTATTACATTCATATTGATGATAGTTTTGCTTAAAGGGATAGTAGTTTTAAAGCTCATCATTTTATGATAATGTGAGGGATAGAAGATAAATTTTAACTTCATTCAGCAAACAGCCGCTGAATGAAGTTAAAGCCTCCGGCGGATGTCACGGAATCGGAAAGGAGTTCTTAGGGGATGTTAGCCTAAAATCATCGCATCCATGCGATAACGGCTAACTGACCTGCGTCGTGCAGGCCTAAGCACAAAGCCGATTCTGGACGCAATTATGCCGAGGCATAATTGGTAAATATATTGTAGTGTTATAGAAGGAGATATGAGTATATGAGTGAACAAGTTTTATCTGTAAGGGATGCGATTATTGAGCGTCGTTCTATTAAAAAATTTAATGGTCAGCCAGTAGAGCGTGAAGATTTAATGGCTATTATTGACGATGCGGTATGGGCGCCGAATCACGGGAATCGTGAGCCTTGGCGTTTAGTCGTTGCTTGTGGTGAGGAGTTATCGGCTCTTCATAATTTATTGCGTGATATAGCGATACCGAAATGGCAGGAGCTTTCAAGTGAAGATTTAGCGAAGCAAATGACGAAATTCACATTACCAGGCGGTTATGCTTTTGTCATCGTTCCAGAGGATGCACGACAAAAAGAGCGATTAGAAGATTTCGGAGCGGCAAGTATTTTTATTCAAAACATTCAATTGCTAGCTTGGGATAAAGGAATCGGCTCATGCTGGAAAACACCTGGGTTCCTAGATAACCCTAAATTCCGTGAAGCTCTAAAGGTTCAGCCGGGTGAGCGCGTGATTGCGATGCTACAAGTTGGTTATTTTGATGAAGCACCAAAAGGGAAAGAACGTAAAAAATCAGCAGATATCGTTACGATTTTTGGCGAATAAGTTAGCAAAATCCCCTCGTTAAAATAGACGAGGGGATTTCTTTATTTTATTTTGGTAATTCAGCAACCTCAAATAAATAATCACTTAAAACACGTAATCCTTTATCGAAGTTTTCTAAATGGAAGTGCTCATTTGGTGCATGGAAGTTTTCACTTGATAAGCCGAAGCCCATTAGCACTACTGGTAATTCTAAAATTTCATCAAAGGCAGCGACGATAGGGATGGATCCTCCGCCACGTGTGTAAGCAGTTGGTACATTATATACTTTTTCGTATGAGCGACCAGCAGCTTGGATAAATGGATGATCAAATGGTGTTAAGAATGGACGTCCTTTATCAAATTCAGAGATCGTCACTTCAACGCCAGTTGGTTTATGTTTTTCAATATGTGCTTTTAAAAGTGCTACAATTTCATCTGGCTCTTGATTTGGCACAAGACGGCATGTGATTTTTGCGCTAGCCTCAGCAGGAAGCACTGTTTTAATGCCTTCGCCAGAGAAGCCTCCAAACACACCATTGACCTCTAATGTTGGGCGCGCCCAAGTGCGTTCTAAATAGGAATAACCAGCTTCACCGAATAATTCCTTCACGCCAACTTCTTCCTTCACGGATTCTTCATCAAAGCCAAGTGCACGGTAAGCTTCGCGTTCTTCTTCCGTTAATGGTAAAACGTTGTCGTAGAAGCCTTCCACTTGAATTGTTCCATGCTCATCACGGAAAGAGGCTAAAATGTCAGCTAATGCATGAATAGCGTTTTGTACACCGCCACCGTATAGACCAGAGTGAAGGTCACCTTTAGCACCACGAACATCAATTTGAACCCCTGTTAAGCCACGTAATCCATAGCATACAGCAGGTTTACCAGGACCATATAAACCTGTATCAGAAATCAAAATTAAGTCGGCAGCAAGTTTCTCTTTATGTTCTTCAACATAGGCAGGAAGGTTAGGACTACCAATCTCTTCTTCACCTTCATAGATGAATTTCACGTTCACTGGTAAAGTGCCAGTTGTCGCAAATAAGGCTTCAATCATTTTCAAGTGCATAAACACTTGTCCTTTATCGTCACTAGCACCGCGAGCAAACAGTTTGTTGTCACGAATCGTAGGGTTGAATGGCTCTGTTTCCCATAAATTTAATGGGTCAACAGGCTGTACATCATAATGACCATAAAATAGAATAGTTGGTTTACCCTCAGCATGTAGCCAATCAGCATAAACAACAGGGTGACCTGCAGTTTGCGTAATAGAGATGTTCTCAAGATTTAGCTTTTTAAATGCGTTCGCTAGCCACTCTGCGGCATTTTGTATATCGCCCTTATGTTCAGATAAAGAACTAATACTTGGAATACGTAAAAATTCATTTAATTCATTTAAGTGTGCCTCGCGATGTTCTGTGAAATACGCATCTAACTGCTGTACATTTGTCATCTAGCATCCCTCTTTTCAAATATTTCGATAATAGAAATAGTATAGCATAATGTGGTTGGGGAATCTTGCTATAGCAATGGTTTCTTCCATATTTAGCCCAACTGCCTACTGCCTGTAAATTTCTTGCTGGATGCTTGTCACTCACATACTTTCATCACTGTTCTTTTCTATTATAAAAAAGCAATGTCCTCCAAATGCATTCAAGGACATTGCTAAAATCGATTGTACAACCGGTAAATTATTTATTGAAGCGTACAAGGCGCTCAATTGGAAGACGTGAAGAACCATAAGCTGGTCCAGCTGCCTCGCCAATCGCTAGTAATAAAATTGGCACTTCGTTCGATGGTAATTCCATATATTCAGCAAATTTTGATTTGTCGAAGCCTCCCATTGGGACTGTATCATAGCCCATTTCCTTCGCTAATAGCATAATTTGCATTGAAATTAAGCCTGCGTCAAAGTGAACGATATTTAGTAGCGCTTCTTTTGGAATCGAACTATACATTGCTAGAGAATCTTTAGCAAGCTTACTTGCAATTTCTTCAGGCATATAGCCTAGCTCAACGTTTTTTGCATAGATTTCCTCTGCGTTTAGATACATTTCTGTATCTCCAATGACAGCGATAATGGCGGATGCTGTTTCGATTTGTTCTTGATTAAATGAAAAAATATTAATGTTCTGTTGGATTTCTTTATCATCGATGACGATAAAGCGCCATGGTTGCATATTACTTGAAGATGGAGATGAAGTAGCGTCTTCTAATAGTTGCATAATCGTTTCACGAGAAATCGTTGTGTTAGCATTGTATTTACGAACCGATTTACGCTCGTGCATGATTTGTTTTACTGGTGTAGTTTTTGTCATTTTATTCCCTCTTTTACTAAAATAAATTAAACCGCTTTAATTGTTACGTTGATATTGCCCATTGTCGCTTTTGAATATGGACAAACAGTATGTGTAATTTCTAATAATTGTTGTGCTTCTTCAATCGATAAGCCTTCAATATGTCCTTCAATGTCAACAGCAAGCACGTAGTCAAATGAGGCTTGCTCGATTAGTTTAACCGTTGCTTTAATTGTTGATGCCCCTCGAATTTTCTTTTGACGTTTAATTAAATCTAACGCGCTATTAAAGCAAGCGCTATAACCTGCTGCAAATAGTTGTTCGGGGTTTGTAACATCCTCTAATTTCGAGCCAGGTGGTGCAATATTTAATGATAACGATTGATCTTCTGCATACGATTTACCATTTCGGCCACCGTCATTAATCATTGTTGTTGTATATAATTCTTTCATTAGATAAAACTCCTATTCTGTGGCACTTAATAATTAGATTGTGCGCAATTTAATTTTACAAAATCGATTGTACACAATTCAATTGTGTTTGACAAGTAGAAACTTTATTTTTAGTATTAATAGTATTAGAAGTACTTAAAGAGGGGGTTCCTATGCCGAATCATTTAGATAATCAACTATGCTTTCTTTTGTATGCAACTTCAAAGGAAATCATTCGACAATATACATCGTTATTAAAGCCATACGATTTAACTTATACAGGTTATATTGCCCTACTAGCCCTAGAGGATGATGAGCAAATTACAGTGAAGGAATTGGGACAACGTTTATTTTTAGATTCTGGTACATTAACACCAGTACTAAAAAAGTTAGAGGTAACAGGCTACGTCTGTCGTGAGCGTTCTAAGGAAGATGAGCGACAAATGAAAATCTATTTAACAAAAGCAGGAATTGAAGTACGCCAAAAGCTACCTGAAGTGTCACGTCAAGTAATGAAGCAAACGAACATTTCAGAACACCAGTATATGCAGCTAAAAATAGTCCTTCAAGATATTTTACAATGTGACTTGCCAATCAAGGATGAAAAGCTAGAAAAATAAACTGATTGTTGAGTCTCTCCCTGAACTATTGAATCATTCACATATCACAATATGTTAACGCCAGCTATCAAGTTGGCGGTTTTTTATTTTATATAATAAAAACAGGGATAATTAAAGATATTGTAATTGCCCCCAATCCTATAGATTTTATAGCACTACTTTTTATCTCCACTAGCCTGCAAAGTTTGACTGAATACCGAAACATTTTTTTCCTCTAACTCCTTTAGAACATGATCATGAATTTAGTAAATCATCCGCACATATCATTTTATTAGATTAGAAAGATGAGGTGGATTATTGGAGGTTAAATTTTATGAATCAGAGGATCTTTTGGGATTAGAAAAGAAAGTGAATGATGCCATTAAAAATGCAAAAAGTCACGAAGTTAACAATATAGTATTCAGTTATCATCAACCTACAGAAACAGCAAATGAATTATATATTGTGATGATAGTATTCGATTGCTGAATTGGTAACTTCTTTTTGTAATGACAATAGGTTCCATTTATCCTATTATATATATAGGTATTTTGGAGGTGTTAATAATTTTTGAGATGAATAATGTTGAGGTGAAAATTTTAGAAGAAGTTAAAAATGGAAGAACAGAAATTCTTTTTACGAAGAAAACTAAAGATATACCGAAAGAAGAAATACAAGGGACATTTATGTTGAAAAGCTTCGGGTATATACATGGAGAAGACTATTCAGATGAAGACAAACTTGGGTTTGTGAATGTAAAGTTGACAGATAAAGGTAAATGTTGTTTTATGGCCGAGGAAGAAATTAAAGTTTCAGCAAAGTTGAAGAATACATAAAACATAAGAGGGAGAATTTATTATGAAAGAAACACCACATAAAAAACGTCCGGTTTATGATAATAACGTGAATAAAAAAGGAATAGTTATTGCTAGCATTATATTATGTTACAGTGTAATTGCTGTTATCTATTCGCTTTTCTTATATGAAAAAATAGAGTGGTCTCTATTATTTTTAGCATTATGTATGATTTGTGTAATAGAAGTTGCTAAAAACAATAATAAATTAATTAAAAAGAACTTCAATAAACAAATATGAAGGCATATTCCAATGAGGATATGCTTTTTTTGTGGTGTAAATACTTTGCGACCATATTTTAAATAATGCCTCTTTATGCAAGCGAGAGCAATACGCCAGCTAAGGACGTTTCTTGTAACGTAAGTGAAACGCCAGTTACACAAAGTGTGCCACCTCTGAGATGAGTAAGGGTTTAAGTTACTTCAAAAAATAATTCAAATCTTTAATTTTTATGTATTTGCGCAAGTATTCTAATCAAGAGGTGATAGTATAGTCTATATATGAAAATTACCACAGGGGATAGAGCATTTCCTAATGGACTAGATTCCTTCATTATGAAATTTTATTTTAAGTCACATCCAATAAGGTGTGGCTTTTATTATGCACAAAAAGGCGATAGAAGGTAAAAGTTTTTGTGACAATTTAATAGGTAAAGTAAATACTGTTATCTTTGTAGTTTGTCTTTATTGACTCAGATCTAGAACCCAGATCAGATGTTATATTTTTACCTAGATGGGCATTTTACATAGGTTTATTATTCAAGTACACATATAGATAACAAGACAATACTATTAGGAGGCTAAAAGAATGAATAAAGATCTTCTGCTTACGTTAATGAATAAAGTTATAAGAGTGGATAGGGGAGGCCCTGAATCACGTATAGGGAAGTTAATGGCTGCTGAAGACGATCATTTTGTATTATTAACAGAAAAAGATGGGATTGTTTATTACAAAACACAGCATATTAAAAGCATTACGCTAAATTCAAGAGATGGGATGGAATTTAGTGTTGAAGATCCTGCAACAGACTCGTACTTACTTGCACCAGATTTTAAAACAGTGGTAAGTAGTCTACGACATCATTGGGTTAAAGTGAATCGTGGTGGTCCAGAAATGTTAGAAGGCATAATGGATGAAGTGACGGACGATTATATTTCTATCTTCTCTAAAGAAGAAATTATTCGTCTGGCAATGTATCATGTTCGCAATATTAGTTTAGGAACAACTAGTGAAAAAGCTAATGAAGGAAAGAATAATCAAGAAAATACAAATGAAAATAAAAATGAAGATAAAAATAAAGATAATAGTAATGAAAGTTCTAACAAGATGACAAATGAAAAAGCGGCGAATGATCGAGGAAGAAATACTAGAAATAGAAGAAGATGACGGTTTTATAGACTTATAAAACATAAGGCGGCCAATAGGAATGTTGGATAGTTCGATTACGAAATGATTCGATGTACGCATTGTCATATGGACATTCTTTTCGGCTAAATGACGGAATCATTTCGTATTTCTGTAGCGCTGGTCAAAAGCTTCACTTGTATATTTCAGAGTCTCAATCCGTGTACAATATGTGTTGGTGCCGGATTTTGCCTGTACTTTTTTTGACTCATTTCGGACACGTCCTCTCTTATGCTCATTCTATAGATTAAACTGAGGTATGCCTATTCAACTATAATACATCCATAAAACAGAATGTCTTATATAATATGTGACATTTTAATAAGTGATTTAAAGCTGAACTAATAATTAGTTCAGCTTTTACTTATGACTGAAGATGAATCGAAATATTTAGATGTATCAACTCTACATTGTGCTACTGACGCTACGCTTTCGTGCAAAGAATTTCTATAGACCTAAGCACAAAGCCGATTAGTGCTAAAACTTCAACAAATAGTTTCAATCTTTCCTAAATTAACGCCCCAGTTACTTCGATAAAAGGAACTAAAAACAATTTCTCTATTCATAATCAAGTCTTAATTGTGGTTTACGGTGCATAGTAGGGGGCGTTTTAAAAAAAAATAATCAGAAAAGGGGACTTAGAAAAACCTCCTTTTCTGAATAGATACATCTTATACTTGATGAACAGTTTGAATATGTGAAAGGTTAAAATAAGTTGAACTCGATTTTCCATTTTGTATCTCAATAATTTGATCATTTACGTTTATTACTCTACCTATATGGGAAAAATCTTTTCCAAGATTTAATACAACAAGTTGATTTCTAAGTTGGTTAATTTGAGACTCAAATGTATTGTTTAGGGACTGATTCTTAATAGCTGATAGACTTAAAAATTCATTTTCACTTAGTCCGTAAGGAAGTTGATCCTTAGAATATGGTACGAGCCACTTTAAATGTTTTGTTAAAATGAACATTGTTTTGTAAATGGGAGACTCAAATACAAAATAATCATTCATAACAGACGTTATAACCCCATGTAGCGCTAGGTTTTTTGTTACAGAAATCTCCACATGTATTCCTTTTGCTTGTGAAAGTATATTTGTAAGAGTTAGGTCTTTATTAGACACTTGAGAATTAAATGTCGGTCTTTCTGAAGGTTGTTGAACATTATCTTCATTGTCATAATCTATTTCTAAAGTTTGAATATGGTCTATTGGTATATAGACAAACATATTTCCATTATATATCACCATAATGTCACTACTCGAATCAATCACTGAACCTTTTAATATCTTTCGTCCCGAGAGTTCAATTACAACAATTTCTTTATTTAGATTTTGCAACATAATCAAATTTACCTCCCTTTCTTTTCAAGTACTAAAATATCCACAAATCCTAACTAATTAAATTAATCATTAAGCTAATTTAATTAATTTCCCGTGTTATTGAAAATGAACATCGACATTAGTGTCGCTAGGGAACAAACAGGTGTCGATAATGCACCTGGTATCTCCTCTAATTACATGTGCGAGACTTGTAACTTGTAAAAGTAACGGTTCTAATTCCAAAACCATAATCGCAACAAACCAATCATCTCAACTTATTCATTTGAAATTGCTTTTATGTCCGAATTTTTTAATGGCTTTACGGTGCTAAAGCGCATCACTCCTATAGGTCAACTACTTTATAGTTTCTTTATCAATAAAAAAAGCGTTCATCCTATTCGGATAAACATCTCTGATCGTTTAAAATAAACTATTTTGCTCGGTTGAAATTAGGAAACTAACTACTATTGTAGAAATCTCTTTAACCAAAGTTTTTTTGAAAATACGTGGCATGAGATCAGATCTTGCTTGAACTCATAATTTTTTTATATTCGCCTTCAACACCACAACAGTAAATCTTGTCTATTCTTTACAGAATACTATTTTAATATTTGAGTAATTTACTATAAATATTAGAGAAAATAGGTGTAAAACTAAAGGAGTTTTAACTTTTTACATATTTATACTATGACAGCATCGCTAACCTAATGAATGAGAGGTAAGGGCCTATTATTTTAATAACAAGTTATTTTCAGAATTAAATAATACTGCATGAAGGTGAAAATACTATGCAAACATTCGAAATAATAACGATACTGACCTTTTTAGTTACTCTTGGTTTCATTTTTTGGAGACCTAGAAATATGAATGAGGCTATTCCTGCATTGGTAGGTGCGATTATAGTAATACTTTGCGGTAGTGTGACCATGACAGACCTTTTCACGATTATACAAACTATCAGTGATGCTGCGATTACCATTATAGCTACAATTGTTATGGCGATTGTATTAGAAAGCTTCGGGTTCTTTAACTGGGTTGCAGAGCTGCTTGCTGAGAAAGCAAATGGATCTGGCATTCGATTATTCTGGTATGTCAATCTCTTATGCTTTCTCATGACACTCTTCGTGAATAATGACGGTAGTATTTTAATCGCAATACCAATTCTAATTATGTTATTAAACAATATGGGATTAGAAAATCATCAAAAGGTTCCATATTTACTTTCAGGAGGTTTAATTGCAACAGCATCCAGTGCTCCAATCGGGGTAAGTAACATCGTAAATTTAATTGCATTAAAAATAGTCGATATGAGTTTGTACTCACATACAGCAATGATGTTTGTTCCTGCAACAATGGGTTTATTACTACTTGCTGGTTTACTGTTTTTATATTTCAAAAAAAACATACCTAAAACTGTTCCGACAAATGTAACAGGGATGTCACTGCCTTCTTATCATCCACTTAAACAAACTGCTCTAGGAGATTCGAAGAAAAAGCGTACTAGGTTTATGCTAAACGTACTTCTATTTGTATTTGGCGTTCGGATAAGTCTGTTCCTTGCCTCGTTTTTAGGAATTCCAGTTTCTGTTGTGGCGGTAATTGGATCTCTCGTTCTTTTAGGATGGAGATGGGCTTATTTAAAAATACCACCAGGTGATATGTTGAAAAAAACACCTTGGTATATTATCGTTTTTGCATTTGGTATGTACGTCATCATCTATGGTCTCAATAATATTGGCTTAACGGAATGGTTAATTCAATTTATGCGTCCATTGGTTTCGGAAAACCTACTCAATACGAGTGTCTTAATGGGCGGATTACTTTCAGTGCTTTCCAATATCTTCAATAACCATCCAGCGCTTATGGTAGGAACTATTACGTTAACCAATATGGGGCTTGACCCTATTTCCTTGAAAGTCGCTTATTTAGCAAACATTATTGGAAGTGACATAGGTGCACTGCTACTTCCTATGGGTACCCTTGCAACACTAATGTGGATGCACATCGTAAGGAAAGGTAAGGTAAAAATCACATGGTGGGAATATATTAAAGTTACTATCATCGTGATTCCTCCTACAGTCATCTTTACATTAGTCATTTTATACTATTGGGTAACATGGCTCTTTTATTAACACGGTGGAAAAGCAAACCTAGATTAAATATATGCTTATCCAAAGAAAATTGTTATAACACGATTACAATTTATTTGTTAGTAACCAAATAGTTGGGATAAATAACCACTTTAATTTGTAAACCAACGGCACTTTAGAATCGGTTTTTTAAGCTTTAGCAATTGTGGTAAAAAGGTGACTTTGAATCATACATTAGGTGCTGAGTATTAAAAATGAGAGTCTACAATTTTTGTAGACTCTCTACACCTTTGTTAACTTTTTTTAACTGATTTTGAGTTTAACCTGTAACAATAGTTGGAGGGAAGAAATGTAAAGAGACTACTATTTTATTCTAGTATTCAAGCCTACTCTTAGCAGGAGGAAGGCTTTTTCTTTTATGGATAAGAAAACATGTTGAAAGAAGTTAAAAAAGATCACCTATAAATAGATGATCCTCTTACTACTTACCAAATGAAAGGGATTAGTTTTTTAGTTGTCTGTTTATAGAATGTAAATTGTTCTCCGTACTTGTTTTGAAGGTAATCATCAGATTTTGGAATATAGCCAAAAATAAATACTAAAAATAAACCTAGAGGGATAAGCAAACTATACATATTGTTAGAGATTAGCGCTAAGCCTAGTACCCAAAGGCAATCTCCGAGATAATTGATATGAATCGCATATTTAAATAAACCGCCTGTATATAGTTTACCTTTGTTTACAGGATTGTCTTTAAACGGTTTTCTAAGTAACTCTGAAACCGTGTTTAACATACTGCCCCCTAAAAATAATATCCAGCCTACAATAAGTACTGTTAAGTTTGGATCCTGATTACTAGTAATCATTAAAATGGGGAAACCTAAATAATAAATCCCGAAAGCTAGACTATTCATGATGGCTTCTTGCCATGCAATACCCCTAGGCAACCATATAAACATCATAGCTGTTAATCGTAAAGCTGTAATAATTAAAGCAATAAAAAGCCCAAGTGAAATACCTGATTTGTCATATGTAATGAAAAGTAAATAATAGGCAATGATTAAATAGATAATCTCAGCAACTAAAATCAAAATTTTTTCTTTTATCGTTGACTTGTTAATACCATACATTTAGGACGCTCCTTCATTTTTTATTTAATGGGGAAGTATACCTCTGTAATATTATTCTCCTCAGGTGTGCTATAGGGGTCCGTTTGATAAACTTCAAACGGAGCACCGTTCAGTTTATAGTTATTTTCATCAATCCAAACATGCAGCTTTGTATGAATCGAAGGTAACTCATCGTAAGAGCCAATAAGCGTAGCCATTGCGCAAAGACCGGGTTTAAACACTTTTGTTTTATTTGTGGCCATTGCAAGGGGAATCGCAATTTCTACATCATAATTTTCAGGTTCATATTCTGAACTATGGAAAATAGCAAGTGGTTTGGCAATAGGTGATAAATTTTCAAACGAAATTTTACTAAACAACTCATTAAAGTGTATTAGAAAATCAGCGGTATTTATTTGTTTTCGTTGAGATATTATATGGTAGGCTAAGTGATCAACAAGTTTAATCTCAATCTGATCTAAATAACCCATAATATTTGCCCTTTCTTCTAATAGCTGAATATCATGCTTTAACTTTTTTGATAACGAAGAATAAAATGTAATCTGTTGTGTCAGATTTTCTTGTTTGGCTTTCATTTTAGAGTTAAGAAGTTCGGTATCCTCCCAATTAGCTAAAATATCCTTAATTTCTTCCAGCGAAAATAAATAGCCTTTTAAGCGTGCAATCAATAAAGCTGTTTCTAATTGAGAAATATTATAATAGCGATAGTTGTTTTTAGCGTCTATGAAAGCAGGTTTTAAAAGTCCAATTTCATCATAGTAGCGAAGAGTCTTCAATGTGAGATGTGATATCTTTGAAAACTCACCAATTGTAAGCATTACAATCACCTCCTGTTCTAAATATAATGCTTCCTGTAAGGGGAGGGTCAATCAATGTAGCTAAATTTTTTTTATGGTAAACGAGGTATTGGATAGAAGTAGGGGTTACATAACATGGGTGCTTGGGGCAATAGATGTTTTATGTTCGAAAGCGCAGCGAGCCAAAGTATGTTTGGCACGAAGAAGTCGCCCAATCGTTTGAACTGAACTCATTAAGAAAATAAATTCTAATAAAAAGCTGAATGAGAAATATCATTCAGCTTTTCATATGCTTATTCGCGAATAACCAATAGTACGCCACTAAAGATTAATACAGTGCCAACCCAAAAGGATACGCCGATTTGTTCGCCTAGTAATAGCCATCCTAGGAAGGTGCCGACGATTGGTTGAAAGAAGAAAAATAGACCGCCACTTGCGGCATTGAGCATCTGTAATCCGCGATTCCACAGTAAGAAGCCGCACGCTGTAGAGATAACGCCTAAGTAGAGTAGACCACCCCAGATGGATGGTTCTGCCATAGCGTGAAAGTCTAAATGTATTAATCGCGGAATGGCTAAAGGTGTTAAAACAATGATAGCGACAAGTGTTCCGTAGCTTGTGACAACGATTGGTGAATACTGCTCCGGTACCCGTTTAATAAGAACGGACATTAATGACCAGGTGAGGGCAGCGATTAGTAGAGCAACCCCACCTAATTGATGGGAGGAATCGATATGTGCACTGCCTACGATCATGTAGACGCCGAATGTCGCTAGAATAATAGAAACAGCTTTTTTTAACGTGATTTTTTCTTTTAAAATGAATCTCGCAAATACAACCATAAATGCCGGTGTCGTTGCTGTAATGATGGCGCCCATTTGAGCAGTAGATAGCATAGTACCAATTTCTTGAGCAACGATAGAAATTGTATTTCCGATGAGCCCAATCATAAAGATTAACAGCCAGTCCCGTTTGTCAATTCGCCATGATTGTTTTGTCATCGTGCCAATGATGAACAAGGCGATGATGGCAATCATATAGCGCAGCCATACTAATTCTAAAGGTGGTATAGTATCGACAACTACTTTAACTACTACATACATGCCGCCCCAAATACTAGCAGCAAGTGATAAATATAAGGAACCTAATAAGGTTTTTTTCATGTTTTCCCCTCCGTTATCTGTAGACAATGCTTGTCCTTAACGGAGAAATGATGATTCTCCGTTAAGGGAGAATCACTTCAGGTACATCGTGTTCAAATAATGGTGAGAAGATCATCATTAGCCAACTCCTTCTATTATATTTCATTTATCATATAACATTTTTTTGAATTTGATTAGACAAAAATGCTTTGATTTCAGAATTTTTAAATAGGTAATATAAGGAAATGTTATTGGGGGTGCAATAAAAACAAAGTAGAAGGAGCGCGCTATGTAGCTTTCCTCCGCAAATTAAGTATTGTAATAAAACATTATTTACGAATATTACAAGTGAAAGGATTTAAGCTTACATGATTGTAATGTAATTGAAAGCCAATACGATAGAGTGTAATACATTATTTTGCGAGAATGTATATAGAAGCAAGAACAAGAAGCGGAGGAATACAAAATGAATGAAAAATTAGAAGGCGTATATGAGGAATTTAATCGTTACATATACCACTTATGTTTAAAACTTACTCGCAATACTGTAGAAGCTGAAGATTTAATGCAAGAAGTATGGGTAAAGGTTGTACGCTATGAGAATAGCGTTGCCGAGGTGGAGCATATTAAAGCTTGGCTTACAACAATTACAATGAATACATTTAGAGATCGCTATCGTAAAACAACACGACGTAGTAAATACATGATGAATCAACCTGAAACATTAGACGTACCGATATTAGATTTGGTTCCCAATAATGACATTTCAACTGAAGAAAAAATAGAAAAAGATATTGTTACTCAATTAGTACAAGATAAAATGGGCGAACTAGATGGAATCTATCGTAAAACTTTATGGTATTTCTACATAGACCAATATTCACTTGCTGAAATCTCTACAATTATGAAAGTTTCCATTGGTACTGTGAAATCTCGTTTATTCCGTGCGAAAGCTCGTTTGAAAGAAATGCTAATGGCCGATGTAGCTATCGTAGAGTCAGTGCTACCAGCATGATGAAATGCATTGGTCGCACTAGCAGTATTACTTAGACGGAAGTATTCGTTCGGCCAATCCCAAAAAAGATGCATTGCAAAATTACTTTGCGATGCATCTTTTTTTGATGAGGATTTTGATTGATGGAAGAAGTTAAAGTCACTCACTTAAATGCAAGGCTAAATGAATTTCTAAATAATGTGCTGGGTTGTGTAAATCTCGATTTAACAATTGCTCGATTTTTTCGAGTCGATGATATAGCGTATTTTGGTGAATGTGTAAGGTGGAAGCCGTTTTCGAAATGGAACGATCTTGATGAGTGTAACAACGAAGTGTTGTCAGTAAAGTTTCATCCTTTAGCTTGTATAACGGAGCGAGTATATCGTGGACAAATTGTCCAAGCTCTTCTTCGCTTTGCTTGCTGAACAGTCGATTAATTCCTAAATCCTCATAACCGAAAATAGTTACTGCCTCTTCTTTTTGTGTGTGGCGCAGAGCTTGTCGGAGTGCTTGTTTACTTTCTTCTGCACTTTGAGCGACCATTAGTAAGTGATCATGTACATCTCCAATGCCTATTGCCACCTGTTGATGATAAAACTGGACCCAACTAATGATGGCCTGCGTTAATTGTTGTTTTATTTTTTGGCGAAAGGCTGTATCTCCTTGTAGTGTCCAAACGACCGTTTCGCGTTTTGTAAATATAAAATGTTGATCTTTGAAATACTGCTGCACATGTTGAATAAATTGCATACTATTTTTGTGGGAAAATTGTTTTAGCTTAAATTTCACGACGAATGTTGGTTTCTTAATATCAAGTCCTAATTCATCATAACGAGAATCAACGAGGGGGGCGCGTCCAGAAATAAGTTGTTGGAAAAGCTCAAAACGTTCTTTAAAAATCGTTTGTCCAGCTGCCTGTATTTGTAATGATTTTAACGTTAAGCTCATCGCCGCATTTTCAATAATCATACGTTGCTGACTCGTTAATTCCTCCAATTGCTGAATAATTAAATAACCGAATGTTTCTTTTTCATTTCCAATAGGGAAGACATAGCCGATATCAATTAATTGGTCCTTTTTAATGGCTGAGAGCTTGTTCATTTCTGCTAGCTGTAAAATTGTTTTACGATCTGCTAAATTTACATATTGAACGTCTAATTGTAATAATTCCTTCGTTGTTTGAATGATTTTTAGTTCTTGCACATTTTGCAGGGAAAGTTTAAGAAAGATTTGATGAATGTCGTGTTGCTTTATAAAGTAAGCATTTAACCGTTCTATTTCTTCATAAGCTTCCGCATTTCTTATAGCAACGGCAGCCTGCGATGCGAAGCTTTCTAGGAGTCTTAAATCACTTTGTTGAAAAGCACGTTTATTCGTATATTGATGGACAATCATAATACCAAGCTTTCTTTCATGAAAGGTAATCGGAACAGCCATCGATGTATTATTCTCGATTCTTCCCAAATGTGCAGCTTCCATTAATGCGTCTAGATTAAGCTTTGTGACGTTGCCCATGATTTCTAATGTTTCTTGGTAGTTGTAAATGCCCGATACACCTGTTTGGAATGTATAGCCTGCCATTCCCTCGCCTAATTGAGGAGCGTAATCAAAAATACGCTCTGTTACACCCGCACTAGCTACCGTATATAAACGCTCCATTTCAGGATTGAATAACATTAAAAATCCACGGTCAATGACTGGAATTGCTAAAATGGCAAAATCCATAATCGTTTGTAATAGCGTTTTTATTTTCAACGTTGAGTTCATAGCGCCCATGAGCTGTATAATAGCTAACTTTTGCTCACGTTGCCGTATAAGGGTTTTCTGATAAAAGGTCTTTTCTAGCTGCCAAACTAAAAATTTCTCATCATAATCTGTAAAGTCTCCAAAGATAATACCTTGGACAATGCACTCATTTGGCTCCGGTATGTATAACATTGCACTGAAGCGTTGCTGTTTTTTATCCCAATGTACTCCTTTTAAATTAGGTTGTATTTCACAAGGTCGCCCATAAAATAAAGACCATTCCTTTGTTGCACCATAAATATAAAAGCTACAATTGTCGTCGTTCAATATAAGTTCTGTATGCTTCTCTAGAAACACTGTTATTTCGACTCCTTTCATTTCGGAATTTATTCTAATGAAACTTTATAAACATTGTAAGATATTCTAATGATTTCGTCCTTTATTTTTCTTAATATTTAGATAATTATTGAGGGGGTGGAGGTATGAATGTCGAACTAAAAAACCGCAGTCATTTGATTTTAGGCGTTTTATTCTTTGGATGGATGGTTTCATACATTGATAGAACTGCTATTAGCCTAGCTTTAATCAATATTGGAAATGACCTATCTTTAACAGCTACGGAACTAGGATTTGTTTTAAGTGCCTTCTTCTTTGGCTATGCTGCTATGCAAATTCCTGGAGGATGGTTAACGGATAAGTATGGAACGAAGAAATTATTAATTGGTGCCGTTATTTTTTGGTCCATTTTCACAGCGTTTACAGGGTTAGCTTGGTCACTCACTTCATTGCTCTTCATTCGATTTTTATTTGGTATTGGAGAAGGCGGATATCCTGCCGCAAGTACAAAAGCAATTTCTATTTATTTTCATAAAGAACAACGTACAAATGCTCAAACGACGATGATGTCATCCAATATGATCGGTGGTGCCGTCGCTCCTATTATTTGTGCACCGCTATTATTGGCAATGGATTGGCGCAATGTATTTTTCTTAATTTCGGGTCTAGGTCTTATTTTTGTGATCGCTCTTTTATGGAGTACTAAACATGCACAAACATTTACGTCAGAGGAGCGAAAGGAAAAAGAAGAGAAGGGCTCTTTTGGCAAAGTATTAAAAAATACGTATTTAATGCGTGTACTTCTTATTTTCTTCTTTATGAATATTGCAAACTGGGGGTTAAATACTTGGATGCCAACCTATTTAATGAAAGTGCATGGTCTTGATTTGAAAAATGTCGGCTTCATCGCGGCCATACCAGCGATTTTTGGAATGGTTGGTATGATTGTAAGTGGGCGTATCATCTCAAAGTTAGGAGGGCGTTCGAAATATGGCGTAATTTTCGGAGCGGCCGTGCTGGCTGTTTGTTTATATCTCATGGCTACAGCCGGCTCTGCAGCAATAGCTATTACGTATCAGTCAATCGCCTTTATATTTGTAGCTTTTATGGCCTCTTTCATATTTACAACGCCACATCGTGTTGTCAATCAGCAAAATGTTGGGACAGCTTTTGGCCTCGTCAATTTTGGTGGACAAGCAGCGGGGATTATTTCGCCAACAATTATGGGGTATTTAATTAATGCATCGGGTGGTTCCTTTAAAACATCGTTTATTTTTTTAGCCATTATGTGTGTCATCGCGGCTATAATCGCTATTACTTTACCAGTTAACCATCAGCAACAAACAACTATAAAATCTGTGGAGGGATACGAACTGTGAAACAACAACTATTTGAGTGGATGCAAGAAAATGAAGAAACGTTTAGTCATATGGCAAAGCAAATTTGGGAAAATCCTCAGTTAGGCTATGAAGAGACATTTGCG
This sequence comes from Lysinibacillus sp. G1-3, assembly GCF_056322905.1. NCBI lineage: Bacteria > Bacillati > Bacillota > Bacilli > Caryophanales > Bacillaceae > Lysinibacillus > Lysinibacillus sp. G1-3. Next base: position 18,749 of record NZ_JBWHYQ010000021.1, on the reverse strand, counting down.
TCTTCGCTGCAACAAGAAGCTCTAAAAAAAGAAGGGTTTGAAATTGTTACGCCGATTGGCGATGTACAAACTGCCTTTTATGCACAGTGGGGTTCAGGGAGTCCAATCATCGGATTTTTAGGAGAGTTTGATGCACTTCCAGGGTTATCGCAGCAAGTTAGTTCGTCATATTCTCCAGTGGAGGAGGGGGCAGCTGGGCATGGCTGCGGCCACAATTTATTAGGAACGGCCGGGGTAGAAGCTGTAGTTGCCTTAAAAGAATTGATGACGCTCCATAATATACAGGGAACGATCCTCTATTATGGTTGTCCTGCGGAGGAATTGTTATCTGGAAAATCGTATATGGCACGTGCTGGTGTTTTTGATGACTTAGATGTTGTCTATACGTGGCATCCATGGACGTTCAACGTGACAGCGAACTTTTCTATGCAAGCACTCACTGCTATTGAATTTTATTTTTCAGGTCGGACAGCACATGCTGCTGGTGCGCCGCATTTAGGGAGAAGTGCGCTTGATGCAGTTGAAATCACAAATGTTGGAGCCAATTATTTACGCGAGCATGTACCAGATGGATCTCGAATTCATTATCAAATTACAAATGGTGGCTTAGCACCAAATATTGTTCCAGATAAAGCGAGTGTCTATTATTACCTACGCGGAGCAAATCGTGATGCTGTCAAAGATTTAGAACGCAGACTCATTAAGGTGGCGAAAGGGGCAGCGATGATGACAGAAACAGAAGTACATTGGGAGCTGAAGGCAGGGTGTTATGATACATTACCGAACCTCACATTAAATGAGCAAATGTTGGCGCAATGGAACGAGCTATCGCCATTATCCTTTACAGAGGCCGAGCTTACTTTTGCAAAGGAGCTACAGGCTTCATTAGATCCTTCTGTTCTTGCAGGTACCGCCCAGCAATCATTTGTACCAAATGAAATAAGTAAGGAGGTATTGGTGGAGCAAGTATTTCATTTGCCACAAACTTTTCGCCAATCCATGCAAGGTTCTAGCGATTTAGGGGACGTTTCGTGGATTGCGCCCCTTGGTCAGGTATTGACAACTTGTGCTCCATATGGGGTCCAAGTGCATACTTGGCAAGCAACCGCTGCTTTTGGATCTTCACTCGGCATGAAAGGAATGCATTATGCGGCAAAAGCAATGGCAGGAGCTGCGCTGGATTCCTTACTAAATCCTGATGTAATTAAAAAAGCGAAGGGGGAATTTGAGAATTTAAAAGCTGGGAAACAGTATGAATGTGGTATTCCAGAAGAAGTGAAAGCGCCAAATCTAGTTTAGTGAGATGAATGCGGATTCCGGACGCAATTACGCCGAGGCATAAATGAGATAAAGCTTTAGGGTGAGGAGCAATCTTCACCCTTTTAATGATGTACAAACGAAAAGGGAAGGGGAGGTTACTAAAAAAATGAGCTAACAGAAAAACACCGTAAAAAGTTAGATGCTTGTCTAACTTTTTACGGTGTGAAAATGAAGTGTTTACTCATATCGATTAGGTTCAGCGTTGAGTAATTTCGAAAAAATATTACGTAATGTTTGGACTTCCTCAGCTGACAGCATACCAAACATATTTTGTATAAGTTCGTTAACTTGCTGACGGGACTCTTCTAAAATATCTTCGCCATCAGCTGTAATTTTCAATTGAGAAGCTCGTCGATCTGTTGCATGCTGTGTTTTTTCGATAAAGCCAGCATTTATGAGCTTAGTTGTTAAAACAGTGACACCACCTGTTGTCACTTTTAACCGATCAGCAATGGCAGAAGGGCGCTTTGGTCCCTCCTGCGATAAGTAGTCTAAAATTAAAATATGGGATTTTGAAAAGCCGAGTACATTATGATTATTCCACTCGTTTGCCCACTTACGCTCAATGGAAGATACTACTTCAAACAAAGAGGTAATGGCTATTTGTTTTTCTTGATCCATATAAGGTCAACTCCAAAACTGTTTTAACTTTCTTGTGCTAATCTTGTCATCGCGTTTAACTCATAGGCACGGACTTTGCGTGGAATAAAACGGCGAATGTCCATCTCATTGTACCCAACTTGAATACGTTTTTCATCAATTAAGATTGGGCTTCGTAACATTCTTGGATGAGCCTGGATGATGGCAAACAACTCTTGGATAGAGAGCTGATCAATATCAATATTTAAATTTTTAAAATCATTTGAGTTAGTTGCAATAATTTCATCTGTTCCATCTTCTGTCATGCTTAAAATCTCTTTAAATTCAGCAAGTGTTAGTGGATGTGATGTAATACGTTTTTCTTTATATTCGATGTTGTGATCTTTTAACCATTTTAATGCTTTTCTGGATGAAGAACAGCTCGCTTGTGTATAAATTGTAACTGTCATTCTTCATTCCCCGCTTTCTTTTTTAGGATTATATTTAATATATATCTTATTAGTAAGTTAAATAGGTTATACATATATCTTACTAGTAAGCTATATATAAATCAATATTTATTTTTAAAAATTTAACTAGAAATAACATTTTTTTTATTACACTAAAATATACGCACAAAAGAGCGAAAAGTTTCGCGAATTAAGCTTACAATGATGTAAGTTTTGCTAAGCCTTAACAATAGATGCTCATAGAATGAAGAGAGCAGTTTTAATAGAGAGAGAAATAGTCTGATTTATAGATAATAGATATATTGTTTATCCACTCATTATTTTTATGATTGGATGCAGGTTTTTATGCATAGATAAATAAATTTTTTTGTTCTTTGGGTAGGGGGCGGAATGCTCATGTAGGTAACAGCTCGGATAACTAGTAAGTCTATTCAGGTTACTTTATAAAAAAATCAAAAAAGCTTAAGCCAATTTAAACTTTCGATTGTCTATAAAGGGGTAGGAAAAAAAGAGAGGGGAAACTACAATTATACGATTAGTGAAAAAAGCTCAAAAAGGGAATGATGAAGCCTTTTTAACGCTTTTTCAGCAATATGAGGTAGAAATTTATCGAGTGGCTTATGTATATGTCAAAAACAAAGAAGATGCTTTAGACGTCGTTCAAGAAGTAGCATATCAATCATTTAAAAAGATAGATACATTGAACAACCCAGAATATTTTAAAACCTGGCTGATGAAAATTACGATGAACTGTGCAATCAATTTAATTTAAAAAAATAGTAAGGTGGTTTTAATAAGACCAGAATACGAGGAGTTCATTGAAACCGAAGAAGAGGATATTCCTCTTTCTTTATCATTACAAGACTTGATAGATGGTTTGGAGGTGGATGAAAAGAGTGTCGTACTTTTAAGGTTTTATCAAAATCATACCTTTAAAGAAATTGCCGAGTTGTTAGATATGCCGTTAGGAACCGCAAAATCGGTTTTATATAGAGCTATAAAGAAACTTAGAAATAAATACTTTGAAGGAGATCGTATGAATGAGTAATAAAATAAAACAAGAGGTTGAAAAAATTGATATCCCAAAAGAACTTCATAAGAGGAGTGAAATGGGCATTTTAAAAGCGAAGAATGAAAGGCAAAGAAGTAGAAAAAGCAAAAATGTGAAAGGTATCGTTGTAGCTGCTAGTTTACTTGTATCTATTGGAATATTATCTTTAGTTAATAATGATGTTGTTCAAAATAGTACAACACCTGATTCTGAACAACATACGGTTGATGTCACCGAATCAGCAACGGACAGCATACGTACGGTTGATATTCAAGCTAATTATATTGGGTATGAAACGGCTGATGAGCTCAGCCAAGGTGCAGATATTATTCTCGTCGCGTCCCCTATAGATGACTTTACTAACCGTGTACATCAATCGACGAAGTATGAAGACGGCACGCTCCAAGACTTTTATACGCTAACAAAACTAAACATCGAGCGCATAATTAAGCAACCCGAAGGAATAAACATCGGCTCACAAATGGAAGTGATTGAACCGGTTGGTATTATCACGGAAGCTGACAAACAACAAACAAAAGTTACAACAGATGGATACCGCGAGCTGAAGCAAGGCAGACGCTATATCATGTTCCTGAAGAACAACGGTATGGGCGGCTATAGTATTATCAATATGAACAATGGTAAGTTCAACCTAGATGGTGGCGATGCACAGGACATTCCAACAAACAAAGATGAGAAAGTGTTTAAAGAAAGGTTGAAGAAAGATATTCTATTAATATTCAACGTGAAATAATCCACTAAGCCCAGTATGAGTTTCAAGCAAAAAAGAAGGCAGCTCCGAATGATCAAAAAAATCATAGCGGAAGCGGCCCTCATTAATACTATTTTTAGTTTTGTTGTCCTGAAGTAAACCAGTCTTGGACATTCCAAACTTTTGTCGCTAAACCTTCATAGAAATCAGGTTCATGGCTTACTAATACGATTGTGCCTTTAAATTCTTTCATGGCACGCTTTAGTTCGTCTTTTGCATCGACATCCAAGTGGTTTGTCGGTTCATCAAATAAAAGCCAGTTTGCTTCATCCATCATGAGCTTACATAAACGTACCTTTGCTTGCTCACCACCAGATAAAGAATTAAGTGGGCGAGTAATATGATCCGTTTTTAGTCCTGCGCGTGCTAATGCTGCACGTACTTGTGCTTGCTCCATAGAAGGGAAGGCATTCCACACATCATCAATAGGTGTAATTTTTTCAGCTTTTACTTCTTGTTCGAAGTAAGATGGGTAAAGATAGTCACCACGAATCACTTTTCCATCTAGCGGATTTATTTTGCCTAACATCGTTTTTAATAATGTTGATTTACCGACACCATTCATACCGACTAGTGCAATTTTTTCCCCACGTTCAATAGCAAATGTAAGTGGAGGAAGTAATGGCTTGTCTTTGTCGTATCCAATGACTAAGTTTTCAGCCTCTACTACATAACGACCAGAAGAACGTGCCTCTTTAAAGCCGAATTCAGGCTTTACAGCTGTTTCAGGACGGTCGATACGCTCTAAGCGGTCAAGCTGCTTGGAGCGAGATTTTGCACGACCAGTAGTTGAGTAGCGCGCTTTATTTTTCGCAATAAAATCTTCTTGTTTTTTAATGAATTCCTGTTGTTTTTCATAAGCATCGATATGCTGACGTTTATTGATTTCAGCAAGCTCTAAAAACTTTTCATATGTCGCCGTATAGCGAGTTAATTTTGAAAACTCTAGTTGGAAAATAACATCCACCGTTTCATTCATAAACTCTGTATCATGCGAAATTAATAAGAAAGCGTGTGGATAGTTCTTTAAATAGTTTTTCAACCATGTAATATGCTCTTCATCAAGATAGTTTGTCGGCTCATCTAGTAATAATACTTTTGGTTTTTCAAGTAATAGCTTAGCTAGTAATACCTTTGTACGTTGTCCACCAGAAAGAGCAGCGACATCACGGTCCAAGCCGATTGCATCAAGACCAAGACCACGTGCAACCTCATCAATCTTCATATCAAGAGAATAGAAATCCCCTGCATCCAGAGCATCTTGCACCTCAGCCATTTGCTCTAGTAATTCTTCTAATTCTTCTGGTGTCGCTTCAGCCATTTTCCCTGTAATTTCATTAAGCTCTTCTTCTTTTTTGTATAAAGGAAGGAAGGCGTCACGTAGTGCATCACGCATAGTGCGGCCAGCTGTCAGTACTGTATGCTGATCTAAATAGCCGTAATGTGTTCCTGGAAGCCATTCAACTTTACCAGTATCGTGGATTGCTTGACCCGTAATGATGCCCATTAATGTTGACTTACCAACACCGTTTGCACCTACTAGACCAATATGATCACCTTCAACTAGACGAAAAGAGACATCTTTAAAAAGCGTGCGGTCACCGAATGAATGACCTAAATTTTCAACTGTTAATATTGCCATATATGTTCCTCCGAGATAGCGGCCTAAGCTTTTTTATGACCGCCAATATCATTTTTATAGTTCTGCTAATTGTTTATTTAACTCTGCTAGCGTTGCTTCCATATTTGCAAGGCGTTGCTCTGCTTTTGCTACTTGATCATTATGACCTGTAGATTCAAGCTTCTCAATGTCGCCTTGTAAATTCATATAATCCATTTTTAGCTCTTTAATTTGATATTCAATATCACTTTTTGATGGCATGATAATTGCTCCTTTATGTGTTTAGTTGTATAACGAATGCGTATCAATTATGCCTCGGCATAATTGCGTCCAGAATCGGCTTTGTGCTTAGGCCTGCACGAGGGCCGACACGATGTCGGTCATTTCGGTAATGCCACAGGACGTGGCGTTTTTACCGATGCAGGTCAGTTAGCCGTTATCGCATGGATGCGATGATTTTAGGCTAACATCCTCTAAGAACTCCTTTTCGATTCCATGACATCCGCCGGAGGCTTTAGGCCAACACGAAGTTGGTCACTCAGTCGTTGCCACAGGACGTGGCGTTCTTAGACTGAGTTCCCCTATTTTAGCAGGTGTTTGGACACCCGCTGAAAGAAGTTAAAGCGATGGAGGTTTTTATCCCCCACCGCTTATTAGTTACTATCAATCGGGTACTTATGTTGCTTGAATCCACTTCTGTAATTAAAGATGAAATTCTTCTATATTGTATCATATCCACCTTCAAAGAATCACTAAGTAGAAGCGATATTATGTCGATCGTAAGCGAAATCTAAAAGTAAGGACTGTAGTGCTTCATTGTTACTTGCAAGATTGAGCTGTCGTTGTTTTTTAACAGCCCGTTCACTTCGAGCCTCATGTAATAAAAATTCCATGACAGCGTTTTGAATTTGTGATTGTTTCATTTTGCGACCAAGTCCAAGGTGAATGAAGCCATTATGTTCGCGAGGGAAGGCATGTAATAGTTCAGCCTCAGTTTGTGCAAGTGTAATACAAGGTACACCATAAGAGGCAATTTTATATGGTGTATAGTTAGCATTACAAATAATAACATCTGCTTTTGGTAATAGTTTTAGGAGTGCGTTTTTATCACGAAGAATGGCAGTGTTACGACGACTAAGTACCATCATTTGCAAATCATCTGTTGCATGTCGATAGCTATCATCTATCATCACTGTAATTTGTAGTGGGATTTGTAGCTGCGTTAAGTGTCGAAGAGTACGGTAGGTTAAGTTATGCTCGTCCCCATCCTCAAAAGCAACAACGATATGAGGTGGGTTTTCGGGTATTTTATTATCTGGTCGATCCTCAAAATTTTGATAGGCTTCTGGTAATGCAAAATTGAAGCTCCCACCAATATAATGAGAGGGTAAATAATCTTTAACTTCTTGATAGAGTGCTAGCAATACACAGTCACAGGCTTGACCACCCTCACCTAAATCATCAAAATGGATGATTGATTTGCAGAACGGTCGTAAATTTTGTACTTGCCAGCTTTCAGAGTTACGGCCATCTCTTACAATTAAATCTGGCTGAATACCTTTCATTTGCTTGGGTAGCTCATCGAAATGTTCAAATAAAATTGGCGAGAGATTGTCATTCATTAAAATTTGAATCCCATCATTTGAAGGGGTCTTTACAAATATGAAAACTTGTTCATTTGCAAGTAGCTTTGCTAGCGTTGCAACCCGTTCAAAAGGATACAGCCCTTTATCAATACAGCTTTCAATAATGAAGACAATCGTCTTATTTAGTTCCATTGGTTGAGTTTCGTTTTGCAAATGTATCCCATCCTTTCATCCGTCTATTTAAATTATGGTGAATGATGGGCAAGTATGTGTAAAAAATTAGGATTCGATAAATTATAGCTCTAATTAGTTTTTCAAACTTATACAAATTTAATGAGTAAGAGCTCCTTTTTTGACCGATAAATAAAGTAGAGTTTGCGAGAAAGTACATATAGGATTGTTTCAGTTTTATTAGCAAAAATAGAAGCTTTGTTCTGGCAATATGGTTTCTGGAGCAAATGAGCTTAGAAGGGGGTACAACTAATGGGAATGCGCGCAGCGATTGTTGTAGGGGCTACTGGATTAACAGGTACCTCTCTTGTAGAACAATTATGTGAAAATGATGAATATGTTTCAGTTACGGTGATTGCACGAAGAGCGCCAGCATTTACGCATCCAAAGCTAGAAGTGAAAATTCGTAATTTAGATACTTTAGAGGAAAAAGATATCGAACTTGCAAATGAGCTTTATTGTTGTTTAGGAACAACAATAAAAAAGGCAGGATCTCGTGAGCAATTCGAAAAAGTTGATTTTGAATATCCACTAACGATTGCCTCGTTAGCCAAAAAACGGGGAATCCCACATATGCTAGTCATTACAGCAATGGGGGCAAATGAAAAATCTCCATTTTACTATAATCGAGTAAAAGGAAAGCTTGAACACGACCTTAGGGAGCTAGGCTTACAAAGACTTTCTATTATTCGCCCATCTTTATTGGTTGGAGAGAGAGAAGAGTTTCGCTTAGGTGAAAAGGCGGGAGAGAAGGTTTTAAAGCTAGCAAAACCACTATTAGTTGGACCATTAAAACGTTCAAGAGCTATAGAAGCTTCTCAAGTTGCGAAGGCGATGATTGTTATTGCACTGTACGGCGATAAACAGCCGGTTACCATTTATCCATCACAGGAGTTGGCTCAGTTAGATTTTCCCGAAACGCAGAATGAGGACGTTTCAAGAGAAAATATATTTAATTGGGAGAAACGCAAATTATCGAGTACCAGCGATGAAGAAGATAAAGTAAATCAAGAAGTCGTGATTAATCGAGATAAATATAAAATAGAGGAAACGGTTGTAGATAAAGAGGTAAATTTCCAACATCGTAGGGATAAATAAAGGTTCATCATCAAAGATTGGGAATTATTTTTTTAAATGTATTCAATGAGACAAAGCTGATCTTCGTTACGACTGGGCGACTACTCAGGGATCAGCGCAAAGCGAATACCCGCGGAAGGGAAGGTAAATACCCGCGGAAGCAGGGTGAATACCCGCGGAAGCGAGGTGAATACCCGCGGAAGCGTGAATACCCGCGGAAGCGAAGCGAATACCCGCGGAAGCAGGGGGAATACCCGCGGAAGCAAGGTGAATACCCGCAAGTAGCGACAGCAACAATGAAGCGCATGGGCGGAACGGAAATCAACCCCACTTTATGGCCAAATATTATTTTAATAACAAGTAATCGCCATACCAATATCTTTTTTCTGAAGCGATATTTCTTGTGTAGACCACATTCCGCCTAAAGACTGAATTTACGGTTTTATTTACTACAATTCTTTTCGTGCCTCTTTTCATTTGTTACAATATTATTGTAGAAGTTGAATGTGGAGGCAAAAAGAAAATGAAAATATTACTCGTTGATGGCACGATGTTTGGTCGTAAAACTGGTGCTATTTTAGAGCAAGTGGAGCATTATATTAAAGAATTAGATGCTAGTTTCGAATTAGAAATTATGCATTTTAGTCAATATAAGCATCAAATTGTAGATGGTTCACCGTTAAATGATGACATGAAGGAAATGATTCAAAAGTTTGAGGAAGCGGATGCGTATATTATCGCTACACCGATTTTCCAAGCATCTATTCCGGGCGTTTTGAAAAATGCATTTGATTTCTTGCATCCAAAAACAATGCGCTATAAGCCAGTATCTATCGTGGCCAATGGTGGCACATATCAACATCATTTAGTAGTAGAAAATCAGTTAAAGCCAATTTTAGACTACTTCCGTGCACTTGTGACTCCGAACTATGTATATACACACACATCTCATTTTGATGCAGATAATAATATTGTAGACGAAGATGTTCATAATCGTTTACGTGAATTGGCTCGTGTTTTTGTGCAATATTGTGAAATGAGCAAAACATTGCCGAAAGAACCGATCGACCAACATTAATAAGATATTTATCCCTTGTGCGGTGGAAGGAAATCACTGTGCAGGGGATTTTTCTTTTCAAGTATCCTCTCGCGATGTGATAAAATATAATTTTAGTGAATCGGAAGGGAGGGATGCTCATGCAGGACATCGCTGTACTAGAAAAACAACGCTGTAATCTCATATTGACGAATAAGGCGAAGGAAGCGGTAGAGGAATGCTCAGCAAATGAGCATGCCTTTTTTGCCTTACAAAAAGCATTTACCGTCTATATCGAAAAGCGCAAAGCTAAAACAATTGGTGAGACGTTTTTATCGATTTATTTTAATGCAGAGCAAAATGAAAAGTTAACGGACGTCCTTGCTGAGAAAACAGCCATTATGGATTGTGTGCTAAAGGTTGAAGGGTTGCTAGCTACAAATCTTCGTTTTGTACATATGCGAGGCCCCATCAATACAAATCGACGCTTACCAGCAGCATTACAATTTGTCACAAGACCTAATAATGGAGCAGGGATTCCGCTTGATCTTCATACAAAAATAAGAGGGCTACCAATAGCCGAAGAGCGCACGGAATATGTGAAAAAGCGTATTTCGAGCTGGGAAGGCTTTTTAAAAATTCAAGAACGTGATGCGACCGTTGATGACATTCATACAGAATTTAAGCAAAGCTATTATAATGAAGATTTTACTAGGCTTACAATAGTCTGCCCTTATATAAAATCGAAGGAATGGAAGAAGCTTGAAGGGTTAAGTGTGAACATTCAAGGAGTGCGCGGTGAAATTGGACAAGTATTAAAGTCTAATGCAGGGAAGCAGACAATAGAAATTGACTTAAAGCCTTTTGTGCAAGATTTAGCACGTAAAGGTCAGCTGAACCTTCGTTCGAAGCAAGCGAGCTTTAGTAATTTTGCGACATTGAGTCAAATTAGACGATTACGCAATGGTTTTACAAAGCTAGAAAAGGGCGAGGCCGTTAACCCTAATTTAGAAACTATACTATTTGAAAAGCGTCCAACAGTTCGAACATCTAAGCTACGAGAAGATATTGTTTTTCACAATAATTTAAACGAGTATCAGCGACGAGCTGTTTTAGGCGCATTGTCTGTTGAAGATTTGTTTGTCATTCAAGGACCTCCTGGCACAGGGAAAACAACTGTTATTTCTGAAATTTGTCAGCAAAATGTGAAGGCTGGTTTAAAAACACTTGTAGCTTCACAATCAAATCTAGCCGTGGACAATGCATTAGGTCGACTTCTTTCTAATCAAGAAATTCGAATTTTACGCTATGGTAGAACGGAAAGCATTGAAGAAGAAGGTAAAAAATTTATTGAGGAAAATGTTGCGCTTCAGTGGCGTGAGCAAACTCTCGCAGCAATTGAAGAGGAAATCATAGCCTTTACAGAACGTGAACAGGAACTAAAATCTAGTATTACCAAGGCTGAAGAAGAGCTAGAAAAGCTTGAGGCATGGCTTGAGGAGCTAACAAAGGAAATCGCTGCAAAAGAACAGGCCGCAATTGACGAGCCCATTTTACAGCAAGAAATACAAGCGTTAAAAAAAGAGTTAAAGGCTGCAAAAACCGAGCAGCAGGAGAACGAGGCACATAAAGAACATTACGAAAAACAGCTGGCGCAAATCGAGCCTGCTGTAAAGACGCTTGAGCAGACTCTTGCTGGAAGTCCGACTATCGAGCAACTGAAGCTTACTATAGAAGAAACTACTCAAAAGATGGAGCAATTGGAAGCGGCTGCTCAATATAAGGAGCTGCAAGAACAAAAGCAGCAACTAGCAGTGCAATTCAAAGATATCCAATTGAAATATGAAGAGGAAAATAATCGTCTTCGATTAATGAAGGAAGCCGAAAAATACATCGGTAATTTAACATCCTATGAGCGAATCGAACGATTTTTACAGCACTATCAAATTCGCCCATCTTATGTGCTGTCACAGCAAATAAGTCGTTTACAGCATTTAGAGGATGCTAAAGATTTAGACGCATGGGCAACTATCAATGCACGTTTACAAAAGGCGATCGCAAAACTTGAGGCGTTAGTATCGGAAGAAGAAAAAGAACGAGCCCTTGCTAAAAGTAAATTGCAGCCTGTTCAATCGTTTTCGTTGCAAAATCTAACAGGTGTTTTTGCCCAGCTCAATACAGCCTTTCAAGATGATCAAACACCATCTGCCGAGCAACTTGAGAGTTTCTTGCTCGGTTTATATATGCGTCGAGATTTTGTTTGGCAAAAAGGTGTAGCGTTGAAGCAACAACAAGACCATAAAAATCAGGAATTTGAGTCCTTACGTAAAGGTATTGGCGGCTTAATACATCAAGAATGCGCGATTACAAGCTTTGACGTTCAAAGCATACAGCGACAACTGCAGCCATATTTACAGCATACAGAACGACTTCAGCAACTAGCTGAGACATTTCAAATGGATACTGAACCAGAAGAGTCTGTAGAGCATTTAAAAATACTTGTATCCCAAGAGAAATCTTCTCTTCAAACAGTACGTCAACAGCTGGAGGCAGTTGAGCAGGCTAATACACAGCTTCTACCAAAGAAAGCGGCACTTCAAACAGCGCAGACTAGCTTACAAGAGATTGAACAGCAGCTCACACAATTAGAGGAAAATATAAAAGAAATTAATATAGCTGGGTTAAAGAAAGAGAAGCAGCTCTCAGCTTGCACCAAACTCCTACAATCAACACCAGAGCGCACTTCCGAGGAAGTAGAGGAAGCAATTGCATCCTCCAAAGTAACGATGGAGGAATTACAGCGCAAGGAGAAGCAGCTTCCTCTTCGAAAAAAATTACAAGAGCAATGGCGTGACAAGCTGCAAAATGCTACTGAATATGATTTAGATGAAATTCGAAAATTATATGTGCGTCACGCGAATGTTATTGGTACAACATGTGTGGCTTCAGCAAGTAAGGAATTTATGGAGAACTATCCGACATTTGATGTTGTCATTATTGATGAAGTATCAAAGGCCACACCACCAGAACTATTATTGCCAATGCTGAAAGGTAAGAAAATTATTTTAGTGGGCGATCATCATCAGCTACCTCCATTACTTGGAGATGATACGTTGGAGGAAACGTTAAAGGCGATGCTCGATGAAAATCCAAACTTTGATGGTGCGCAAGAATTGAAAAATTTGCTGCGTGAATCGTTGTTTGAACGTTTATTTAATAACTTACCGCAAACGCATAAGCAAATGCTGGCATTGCAGTACCGAATGCATGAGAAAATTATGCACAGTATTACACCGTTTTACGCGAAAGAGGAAAATGGCTTGCAATGTGGTTTACCAGATTCAGATGCAGCGCGAGACCATTGCTTAGAAGGACAATTTGTTAACCGGGATGATCATTTGCTATGGGTCGATATTCCAACTGAAAAACCTTATTTAGAGGAGCAGGTAAAGGGCGGAACGAGTCGTTATAATGAAGGTGAATTACAAACAATTCGACGTATTTTAACTGATTTGAATAAGGCTGTTATCGAAGCTAAAGCAGCCGGACGCATGCCTCAGGATGCACAAAAAAGCGTTGGGGTTATTAGTTTCTATGGGGAGCAAGTAAAGAAAATTAACCGCCTTCTGCAACAGGAATTACAGCTACCACATCTTCAATTTAGAACCGGGACAGTCGATAAGTTCCAAGGTATGGAGATGGACGTCATATTAGTGAGTATGGTACGTAATACGCCTAAAGGGGGAGACGTCGGCTTTGCAAAAGATTACCGACGCTTAAACGTTGCCTTATCTCGTGCCCGTGAGCTATTACTACTTGTCGGAAGTGCTGAAATGTTTACTAAACGTGCGAAGCATCCAGATACACGAGAGATGTACAGCAATCTGTTAGATACAGTGAAATCTTATAACGGCTTGCGTAATCATGAAGGACAGGTGATGTAGATTGTCAAAACTGCAGCAGCGCTTAATGCGTGAACTTCAGCAAAATCGAAATATTAAAATCGTCAAAACCGATGAATGGTGCATCCCGATTCGAACAGTAGAAGTAACATATGAGCCCGTTCGACGTTCCACTATGGATGTCTTGATGACTATGCTGTTAATCAGCATACAGGAAGCAGATTTTGCAAGTGCACAAGATTTAAGTGAGTTATTGCTCGTCGATCCATTATTTATTGAGGATTTAGTATCATTAATGACTCGAGTAAGTCTTATTGAGCAAGAGGAAGGCTTCTATCGATTAACATCTAAAGGACAGCAGCAACTGGAACGTGGCATCTTCGAGGAGGAGCTAGATGTAGAAATGGCTAACCTTTACTATAGCCCATGCCATCTTGCATTTCTTGCTGTCGATGAAGGCAATATCGAAGAATATGATAATCTACCAGAGCTCTATCGTTATGTGGATGAAGAGGCTGAGAAGCAGGAGCAATTCGACGAAGCTATGTTAATAGAAGCGTTACAGCAAGAGGATAGCGGAGAAGCTGGCGTTGGAGCTTCGCAAAAAATAGTTTCAAAAATTGTGCAAACCGACGCTAAACAAATTAATGATAGCCCGTGTCTCGAATTTGTCCTACACGATAAAGAACAAGATATTATGTTTGTTCGTGTATGGAATGCGCTGTTAAACCAATGGGATCCACATCTAGAACAACAGCTCACAGAAAAAGAACAACTAGAGTGGCGTAAGAAATATTTATAAAACAAAAACGAACGTGTAAAGCGTTCGTTTTTTGTGCTTTTTTAGGTAGTTGGGCGATAAATTCAAAAAGTAAGGCGATAAAATGGTAAAAGACCTCTATAAATTTTTAAGCTCGCATATATTATTACAAAAAAAGGAGGGGACCGATGTTTACGATTAGTTTATGTATGATTGTCAAAAATGAAGAATGTATTATTGAAAGATGCTTAGATTCCGTTCAACATTTAGTGGATGAAATCAATATTATTGATACAGGCTCAACTGATCGTACAAAAGATATCGTCCGAAGCTATACCTCTCGAATTTTCGACTTTACCTGGTGTGATGACTTTGCGAAAGCCCGTAACTTTTCCTTTCAGCAAGCTACGAAAGATTTTATTTTATGGCTCGATGCAGATGATGTAATCACAACAGAACATCAGCGGAAATTTCTACAACTTAAGCAATCGTTATATCATCCTAACGTCGATGCTGTTTCCATGGATTATTATGTAACGCTCGATGCAGATGGCTGTGTAGAATCAAGTGAAAAAAGATTTCGTCTCGTAAAACGTGATCGTAATTTTCAGTGGCAGGGTGCCGTCCGTGAGTATTTAGATGTAATAGGCCAGCTCTATCATAGCGATATAGCCGTTACACATTTGCCAAGAAAAATTGATATTCATCGCAATATTACTATTTATGAGCGTTTAAAGAAAGACGGGCACCCATTTTCAGCTAGAGAAACATTTCATTACGCAAATGAACTAAAATTGCATCAACGATTTTTAGAAGCGATCAATCACTATACTAGTTTCCTTGATTCTACAAGAGGTACTGCTGACGAACATATCGAAGCTTGCTTAAATTTAGCGGATTGCTACCAACAGCTAAATGATGCAAAACAAGCAACTCAAGCTATTTTACAATCATTATTATATGATCGACCAAGACCAGAAACATGCTGTCGAATCGGTCATTTTTTTATGGAGCAAATGAAAAATAAAGAGGCTATTTACTGGTATTCACAAGCATTACAGCAGCCTATAGAACAAACAATGGGCATTCTAAAGCATGCTTATTCCACATGGCATCCGCATTTCCAGTTAAGTTTGTTATACAATCGCTTGCGTCTCTTTGAAAATGCACATCAGCATAATGAGGAAGCACGTAAATATAAGCCAAAAGATCAGCGCATACTAGATAACCGAACATACTTGTTAACGCAGTTAAAGAAGTAAGATCGTCATGGGAAAGGAACATCAATAAAATTAATATATATACCGTAACCAATTAACATCGATACAAAAACAACGATCGTCATAAAAATCACATTCCGAGGTCTGAAAGTTCGAGCATCCATTCATTTATCCCCTTTCAAATTTGTGAACATTCTGTTAACTCAACATATGTTTTGAGAGTTTGAGTATGCAGTTCATTGAAAACATTTTTTTGAAGCATAGAAAAAGCAAACTCACAATTAGCGTGAATTTGCTTTTTTACCTTTTTCAGCGGATGTCCAAACACCTGCTGACTATGATTGACATTAAGTAGATGGTTCTAAAGCAATTGATGCCCCGAACTTATGGTATATTAGACATTACATAGTTAGTAAAGGAGTACGAATATATGGTTAAAAGTGTAGTTATTGCTGAAAAACCTTCAGTTGCACGTGATATAGCAAATGTCTTGAAATGTAATAAAAAAGGGAATGGGTTTTTAGAAGGTGACAAATATATAGTTACTTGGGCATTAGGACATTTAGTGACGTTAGCCGATCCAGAAGCCTACGATAATAAATATAAAACATGGAATTTAGAAGATCTTCCGATGTTGCCAGAACGAATGAAGCTAGTCGTTATGAAGCAAACGGGCAAGCAATATAATGCGGTCAAATCACAGTTAACTCGTAATGATGTAAATGAAATTATTGTTGCTACTGATGCTGGGCGTGAAGGTGAATTAGTTGCTCGATGGATTATTGACAAAGCAAATGTGAAAAAGCCAATTAAACGTTTATGGATTTCATCTGTTACAGATAAAGCGATTAAAGAAGGATTTGCAAATTTAAAACCGGGTAAAAACTACGATAATTTATATGCTGCTGCGGTTGCTCGTTCTGAAGCGGATTGGTATATCGGATTAAACGCGACACGTGCTTTAACGACAAGATTTAATGCACAGCTAAATTGTGGCCGTGTTCAAACGCCAACAGTTGCAATTATTGCTGCACGCGAAGATGAAATTAAAAACTTCAAACCACAAACGTATTACGGTATTGAAGCACAAACAGATTCATTAAAGCTTACATGGCAAGATGCAAATGGTAATTCACGTAGCTTCAATAAAGAGAAAATTGACGCTATTGTTAAAGCGCTAGGCAATCAAGATGCAAAAATTGCTTCAGTTGATCGCAAGCCTAAAAAATCATTTGCCCCAGGTCTTTATGATCTAACAGAATTACAACGAGATGCCAATAAATTATTTGGTTTTTCTGCTAAAGAAACATTAAATATTATGCAAAAGCTATATGAATCTCATAAAGTTCTGACATACCCTCGTACAGATTCTCGCTACTTATCATCTGATATTGTCGGCACATTACCTGAGCGTCTAAAAGCGTGTGGTATCGGTGAATATCGTACATTCGCGAATAAAATTTTAACAAAGCCGATCAAAGCGAATAAATCATTTGTAGATGACAGTAAAGTGTCCGATCACCATGCCATTATTCCAACTGAGGGCTATGTGAATTTTTCTGCATTCAATGATAAAGAGCGTAAAATTTATGATTTAGTAGTAAAACGATTTTTAGCTGTATTATTCCCAGCACAAGAATATGAGCAATTAACTGTACAAGCTCAAATTGGACATGAGAAATTTATTGCCAAAGGGAAAACGGTTTTAAATGCTGGCTGGAAAGAAGTATATCAAAATCGTTTTGATGATGAGGAATCGACGGATGATGTAAAAGAGCAACTACTTCCGCGTTTAGAGCAAGGACAACTATTAAAGACAAAGCTAATTGCCCAAACATCTGGTCAAACAAAGCCACCAGCACGTTTTACAGAGGCAACATTACTATCGGCTATGGAAAATCCTACGAAGTATATGGAAACGAACGATAAGAAACTTGTGGATACATTGAAATCGACTGGTGGATTAGGGACAGTCGCAACACGTGCAGATATTATCGAAAAGCTATTTAATTCATTCTTAATCGAAAAGCGTGGCGGTAAAGAAATTTATATTACATCCAAAGGTCGTCAGTTACTTGACTTAGTGCCTGAAGAATTACGTTCTCCTGCGACAACAGCCGAGTGGGAGCAAAAGCTTGAGCTCATTTCAAAAGGTAAGTTGAAAAAAGATGTATTCATCAATGAAATGAAAAAGCACACGCAAGAAATAGTCGCTGAAATTAAAGGAAGCGATAAAAAATACAAGCATGACAATATTTCAACAAAGTCCTGTCCGGATTGTGGCAAGCCAATGCTTGAAGTAAACGGTAAAAAAGGTAAAATGCTTGTCTGCCAAGATCGTGAATGTGGTCATCGTAAAAACGTATCACGTGTTACAAACGCACGATGCCCGCAATGTAAGAAAAAGCTAGAGCTTCGTGGTGAAGGTGATGGCCAAATTTTCGTATGTAAATGTGGTTATCGTGAAAAATTATCTGCTTTTGAAGCCCGTCGTAAAAAAGAAGGCGGCGGCAAAGTAGATAAACGTAGCGTGCAAAAATACATGAAGCAGCAAGAAAAAGAAGCTGAACCGATTAATAATGCGTTCGCAGATTTATTAAAAGGGATGAAGTTTGATTAGCAGTATAAGACAGATTGTTATTTAAGAGGTTGAGACAAAGCTTCAATTAAATAATAAGCAGCCTAGAAAGTTTTACGGACAGTAAAATTTTCTGGGCTTTATACTTGAACATAATAAAAAGAAAGGGGGCGATGGTTGTGTCCTAGCTTCTCTTGTTGGATTTTTTTGAAGTACTATTAAATAGGAAGTTTCTTAATGAAATGAAAAATTTATAATTTTTTTAAGAAAAAGTGTTGACCTTTTTATATTAAGAGAGTAATATTATACGAGTCGCTAAGATAACTTCTGAAAAGTAATTAAGGTAAATAAATTAGTTGTTGACATCGAGTTTGTGACATGATATTATATAAAAGTTGCTGCTGAGAAAACAGCAACGTAATGAACCTTGAAAACTGAACAAGCAAAACGTAATCAATAAAGTTTTTAGTAACTAACCTTGAGTTGGTGAACGAAACAAAATTTTGGACATCAAACATGATGCCAGCAAAACAATTTGAGCTAATC